>NZ_JBHXMY010000359.1:0-6194 GCF_042720195.1 Nocardia sp. NPDC058497
CACGAGAGAACCATCGTCTGGAACAGATTGCCGTCGTTGCCACCGATCTGATAGGTGACGACCCCGGTCCGCGGCGAGAGCGCGTCGAATTGCGCAGGCTGATCGGCATATTGGGCGGTGCTCATATGCGCGGTCGCCGCCGAGGCGCAGCTGACATCGGTGAGCTCCCACCCGGTCGCCGCGGCCAGCCGATGCGGATAGTTCTGCGCCGATCGCGTGCACAGCGGCGGGCTGCCGGGAGCGGGATCGAGCAGTCCTGGCGCGGCGGTGTAGGAGTCACCGATCGCGACATAGGACACCGGGGGCGCCGAGATGGCACCCGGGAAAAGCAGGCCGAGGACGAGCTGAGCGACGGCCGCGACCAACAACGGTCTTTCCATCGAACACTTCTTACCGAGACACCCACACCACCGAAAGCCGGGCCGCACGGGCCACCACCACCAATTTTACGCGCGCAGCGACAACAATGCGGCCGTCCAGTCTGGTTTTGTGCGGCAGCTCGTCAGCCCTACACCTAGAGGGCGGCGAGAATCCCGACGAGGAAGATCCCGAGTCCCGCCGTGATGGTGACCGCACCGGCGGCACCCAGCGGTACGGTGCGCGCGTGCTCGGCGAATTCGTCGCCGACGCCCGTGAGCCAATTGATCGTGTCCTTGGCGGCGATGAAGACCCCGGAGGCCACGACCAGCCATGCCGCGGCGGTGTTCCACCCGGCCGGCAACGTCGACATGCGCGCGGGCCACACCAGGCCGAGCACAACAGCCCCCTGGAGCACCGCGCCGACGTGCGCGACGGTGAGATAGCGCGGCGTCGGCGGGGCGCCCGAGCGCATCCGCAACACCGTCATCGGATAACCGAGGAGCACGCCGTACGCGAGCGTCGCCACGCCGCCGACGATGAGAATCTTCTCCGCCGCTGTCATGCCGTTTCCCCTGTTCGTCGAGGAAGCCACTTCGGACGATTGTAGAGAGCCGGGGTCGATCACGCTTGACACTAGATCGAACACATGTTCGACTCAAGGAATGCGGTGGCAAGCGCAGACCCTCGACGCCGATGACGGCGCTCTGCCCGGATTGACCAGGGCCGGGCTGGTTCGCAGCGTCCGCACCCCCGAGTTCGACGGCATCACCTTCCACGAGGTGCTCTGCAAGAGCGCGCTGAACAAGATGCCGGAGAGTTCCTCGCTGCCGTTCCGCTGGACGATCAACCCGATGCGCGGGTGTTCGCATGCCTGCCGGTACTGCTTCGCGCGCGGCAGCCACGAGTATCTGGGCCTGGACGCCGGCGACGATTTCGATTCCGAGATCGTGGTGAAGACCAATGTCGCCGCGATCCTGCGCCGGGAACTGGCGCGCCGGTCCTGGCAGCGCGAACCGGTGGCGCTGGGCACCAATACCGATCCCTATCAGCGTGCCGAGGGCCGCTATCGCCTGATGCCGGGCATTATCGGTGCCCTCGCGGACTCGGGCACGCCGTTCTCGATTCTCACCAAGGGTCCACTGCTGCGCCGTGATCTACCGCTGCTCACCGAGGCGTCGCGGCGGGTGGCGGTGAGCGTGGCGGTGTCGATCGCCATCCTCGACCCCGACCTGCATCGCAGCCTCGAACCAGGCACGCCGACTCCTCGCGCGCGTCTCGATCTGGTCCGCGCCCTCGCCGACGCCGGCTTCGCCGTCCACGTGATGGCGGCCCCGATCATCCCGTGTCTCACCGACGGCAGCGCCCACCTCGACGCGCTGTTCGCCGCGATCGCCGACGCGGGCGCCGACAGCGCCACGGCCTTCCCCCTGCACCTGCGCGGCAGCACCCGCGGCTGGTTCCTGAGCTGGCTGGCCATCGAACACCCGGCGCTGATGCGCCGCTACCGGCAGCTCTACAGCCGCGGCGGCAATGTCACTCCTACCTACAGCGCCTGGCTTCGTGAGCGCGTGGACCCGCTACTGGCCACCTACGATCTGCGCCGCCCCCAGGGCCACACCACGCCCACACCTCCGGCATCGATGCCGCCGGATCCGCAGCTCGCGCTGTTCGGTTGAGCCCGGCGCTCACACGAGCGAGGCGACCTCGGAATCGGTGAGCACCACCGGCGACACGGCGTCCTTCTCGCGCACCAACCGCACCCCGCGATACAGCGGCCGCTCCCCCAGTCCGGCATCGCGCGCCTCGGCCCGCAACTGCTGCACCAGCACCTCCGATACGACGACGGCGGCGGCGAGTTCGCTGGCGGCGAGCGCGTCGGCGAGCTTGCGCAGGCCGAGCAGATGCAGTTCCTTCCCGCTGCCCGCGTCGGTGTACATCGCCAGCGGCACCAGCTGGATGTCCGCGCCCGCGGTCACCTTCAGCACGATCCGGCTCAGCCTGCCCGGAAACACCAGCAGCTGCACGCCGGTCGCGTCCGCGAGGTCGACGCGATGTTCACCGAGCAGCCGGTGCGCGCGGATCTCGGTGCCGCTCAACCACATCCGCCTTCGCCGGAACGCGAACACATAGCCGATGGTCGGCACCGCGACGACGAGCCCGAGGGCGATCGCGTACGGCCAGCTCAACCACACCGCCGACAGCAGCGTCACGCCGACGCCGACGCCGAGCGCGGCCAGCGCGAGCCTGCGCAACATCGGCGCGAACACTTCGGGCGCCACCAGGTCGATGCCGACCGGTTCCGTCGCCGCCCGCCCGGACTCCCCGTCCACGATGTCCCTCTCCACCTGTACCGGCCCGTCCGGTCCGAGGCGCGGCCAGACTACCGCGCCCCGGACCCGCCGGGCTCAGTTGCCGAGTGCGCTGCGCAGCACGCCGATGACCTCACCGAGGGGCACCTGCCGCTGCTCGCCGGTCGCCATCTCCTTGACCCCGATCGAGTGTTCCTCGAGATCGCGATCGCCGAGCACCAGCGTGTATTTCGCGCCGGAGCGGTCGGCGCCCTTCATGGCGCCCTTCATCCCGCGTCCGCCGTAGGCGAGGTCGACGCTGATACCGGCGCCGCGCAGATCACCCGCGAGCGCGACCAGCCGCGCCTTGGCCGCGTCACCGAGGGCGATGCCGTAGACCTGGCAGCGCGCCGGATCGGCCGCCGCCTTGCCCTCGGCCGCCAGCGCCAGCACGGTCCGGTCGACGCCGATGCCGAAGCCGATGCCCGACAGCGGCTGCCCGCCGAGTTCGGCCATCAGCCCGTCGTAGCGGCCACCGCCGCCGATGCCGGACTGCGCGCCCAGCTTGTCGTGCACGAACTCGAAGGTGGTCTTGGTGTAGTAGTCGAGGCCGCGGACCATTCGCGGGTTCACCACGTACGGCACGCCGAGCGCGTCGAGGTGGGCGAGCACCTGCTCGAAGTGCGTCTTGGCCGATTCGGAGAGGTGATCGATCATCAGCGGCGCGTTCGCGGTCAGCTCGCGCACCTCGGGCCGCTTGTCGTCGAGCACGCGCAGCGGGTTGATCTGGGCGCGGCGGCGGGTCTCCTCGTCGAGCGGGAGGCCGAGCAGGAACTCCTGCAGCAGGTCCCGGTACTGGGGACGGCAGGTCTCGTCGCCGAGCGAGGTGATCTCGAGCCGGAACCCGTCCAGGCCCAGGCCGCGGAATCCGGCGTCGGCGATGGCGATGACCTCGGCGTCGAGCGCGGGGTCGTCGACGCCGATCGCCTCGATGCCGACCTGCTGCAGCTGCCGGTACCGGCCTGCCTGCGGGCGCTCGTAGCGGAAGAACGGACCGGCGTAGCACAGCTTGAGCGGCAGCTGCCCGCTCTTGTCCAGACCGTGCTGGATCACCGCGCGCATGACGCCGGCGGTGCCTTCGGGGCGCAGGGTGAAGCTTTCGCCGTTGCGGTCGGCGAAGGTCCACATCTCCTTGCTGACCACGTCGGTCGACTCGCCGACACCACGCGCGAACAGGGCGGTCTGTTCGAATACCGGCAGCTCGATGTGCCCGTACCCGGCGAGTCGGGCGGCGTTGATCAAGCCGTCGCGCACGGCGACGAACTCGGCCGAGCCGGGGGGCACGTAATCCGGGACCCCCTTCGGGGCGGTGAAGCTGCTGGTCTTGGTCACGATCGTCCAGTTTTCCCCACGGGCGCCCCTCGCGTCCAACCGGTTACCCTCTAGGCGAACCTGACGACACGGGAGGAACGCGGTAGTGCCGAGTAACGAACAGCGACGGGCGGCGGCCAAGCGCAAGCTGGAGCGCCAGCTGGAACGACGGGCCGAGCAGGAGAAGAAGCGCAAGCGCCTCGTGATCGCGGGCTCGGTACTCGGTGTCATCGTGGTCGCCGCCGCCGTGACCGGCGTGTACTTCCTCACCAAGGGCGGTGACGAGCCCGAATCCTCGGCCACGGCGTCGAGCACCAGCACCAAGCCGCCGCAGACGCCAGGTGTGCTTCCGGCGGTGCCCGCCAGGCCTGCCTCGGTGACCTGCGCCTACCCCGTCGGCGCCGAGCCTGCTTCCAAGCCGGTGGCGCCGCCGAGTGTCACCTCGGTCACCTCCGGGCCCGACACGCCGACGACGAAGGTAACCATCGACTCCACCCAGGGACCGATCGGACTCGAGCTCGACAGTGCCCAGTCACCGTGCACCGTCAATAGTTTCGTGAGTCTCGCCCAGCAGGGCTACTTCGACGGCACCAGCTGCCACCGGGTCTCGGCCCAGCCTGGTTTCGAGATGCTGCAGTGCGGTGACCCGACGGCTACCGGCACCGGCGGCCCCGGCTATGCCTTCGCCAACGAGTATCCGACAGATCAGTACGAAGCGACCGACCCGGCGCTCAACAGCCCGCTCACCTACCAGCGCGGCGTGGTCGCGATGGCCAACTCGGGCCTGACCCCTGAGGGAACCAACGGCAGCCAGTTCTTCCTGGTCTTCGGCGACACCAAGCTGCCGCCGAAGTACACCATCTTCGGCACCATCGACGAGGCCGGCCTGCAGACCCTGCAGAAAGTCGGCGCCGCGGGCGACGACGGCTCGATGTCGGCGGGCGGCGGCAAGCCGAACATGCCGATCAGCTTCAACACCGTCAACGTGGGCTGACACCCCGCACACGGCACCGAAAGGGCCGGACGCCGCCACGGTGTCCGGCCCTTTTCCGGTGCAATCGCCTCGACACCGCCGGAAGATCATCAGAGGCAAGGCAATCCTATGGATCGTCCGGCCGATGCCAGCTCGTTCCGCATTTTCTCCCCCGCCACTCCGTGTCCACCGAAACTTCTCGACACCTGCCTCGCGTGGCTCCGCCAGACATACAGTCGTGTCCTTCGCGCGGTAGGCTCAGTTGTCCACTTCCACAGCAGCATCGGGGAGCAGTCATGGCGGAACTCGACGACATCGGCAGCGAAACGGCGTCCATGATGCGCACCATGCTGGCGATGGCCACCCTCGTCGCCCTCAAGTCGCGTGAGCACGGCCAGAAAGAGGCCGAGGCCCGCGCCAAGGCGGTCGAGGCGAAGATGAAGGAAGCCAAAGAACTCCAGGTCCGCGAGGCCCGCGACCTGAAGGCCAAGGACCCGCGCAATCTCGAACTGGTGCAGATGATGTCGGTCGGCACCAGTTCGACACAGGCGCGCGGACTCAACCTCGAGAAGGACCCGTCCTCCCCGTTCGCGAGCACCGCGGCCTCGGTCGGCGCGAACGCGCCGCAGGTGGGCTACGACTCCGTCGAGCGACGCGCGGCCATCGCGGCCCATCTCGAAAGGGCAGGCGTCGCACCGGAATTGGCCGAAGTGCGGATGCTGGTCGAGATGGGACAGGGCATTTCGCCGGACGAGGCGATCCGGCGCACGAACGCGGGCGCGCGGCGGGCAGGCATCGAACGGACCATCGATCCGCGCGGCCTCGAACGCGGCCGCTGACCCGCTTCGGTGCGCACCGGCCAGGGGGCGGCCCCACCGCCCCCTGCCGACTAGAACGGCTTCGTCTTGCCCATCGTCCGCATGACGTCCGGGTCGGTGAACTGATCGCGATCCGCCCCGACCTGCTCCTCCAACGGCAGTGGATCGAGCATCTTCTTGTGGCCGTTGCGCACACTGCAGTACTTGAACGGCCCACGCGGATCGAACAGTTTCGCCATATGCGGATCCGCGTGATCGAGGAACCAGACACTGATTCCCGGTCCGCCCTGCATCCGGAAATGTTCCCACGCCTGCCACAGCGCGTGCAGCCGCACGGCCGCCTCGGGATGGCGCCACCATTCCGGGCACCACACCGTGTCACTG
>NZ_JBHXMY010000360.1:0-6192 GCF_042720195.1 Nocardia sp. NPDC058497
CACGCGCCCTCTCCCCCCGATCGTAACACCCCCCCCCCGCCCCCCCCGCCCCCCCCGCCCGCGCCGGCGCCCGCCCCGCCGCCCTCTACCGCTTCACCGACTCCGGCCTCCGCGTCACCGACGAATTCGCCGCACTGCGCCCACCGACCTGATTGCGAGCGACCTCGCCCATCAGCGCCGACAGGCAGTTCGCCCTGAGCTACCTGTCGGTGGTCGCTGTCACACTGCTCGCATGGACAACAACGCGGCGGACGCGAAAGAGATCACTTCTTGCGACGACCCGGACGCACCGTGGAACCGGGAGTACTCGGCCGAGGAGATGGCCGGGTGGAACGACGGGGTCGTCCGGGAATTCCGGGAGAACAACGGTCGGGTCGGTGGTGACTACGCGGGGGCGACACTGCTGCTGTTGACGACCACCGGCGCCAAAAGCGGTAAGCAGCATGTGGTTCCGCTGGGCGCGCTGTATCGCGGCGACGTCCTGTATGTGAGCTCGTTCATCGAGGATCGGTATCCGGCCTGGGTCCACAACGCCAAGGCCGATCCGCGGGTGACGATCGAGCTGGGCGGGGAGAAGTTCGCGGCGACGGCCGAGGTGCTCACCGGTGCCAGGTACGACGAGTTCGCCGCCTGGGCGCTGGCGGAGAACTCACTGCTGGCCGAGTATCAGGCCAAGGTCGACAAGCCGCTGCCCCTGGTGGTTCTGACCCGAAACACCTAGGAGCAGATCAGGATTCGTATCGGCGATCGCGATGCTTCGTCGATCGCCGGTACGTCCGCCCGCTGGGCACCGCGGTGGCGGCGGACGAACTGCGCACTGCGTGGCGGCGCCGCCATGCGGCGAGATCGGGTCGCTCGGTCGGTGCTTCGGTCTCGGTCTTCTCGGTGGCGCGCACGGCCGTTCCTCCCCCGGTGTGGATATGACCTGTCGACGGTAGGCGAGCAGCCGCGCTGGGCGCCACCGGTTTTCCGGTGCGCACCAGCACCTCGTCACGGTCGCTCCGCTTCTCGCTTTTCTTCCGGCACCTTCTTCGGCAGCGGCGCGCCGATCAGCACATCGGCCCACCGCGTCGACGGATCGATATCGAGCAGCAACGCCTTGACCAGCAGGGTCAGCGGGATGGCGAGCAGGGCACCGAGCGCGCCGATCACCCACGCCCAGAACACCAGCGACAGGAAGGTGACGGTCACACCCAAACCGACGGCGTCACCGACGAATTTGGGTTGGATGATCGACTGGATGACGAAGTTGATCACCGAGTACACGACGATCACCCAGATCATGAGCACCGGCCCGCTGTCCAGCAGGGCCAGCAGCGCGGGTGGGATGACGCCGATGACGAACCCGACGTTCGGAATGTAGTTGGTGATGAACGACAGCAACGCCCACAGGATCGGCAGCGGCACCCCCATCAACCACAGTGCGCCACCGTCGATCACCGCCACGATCGCGCCGAATACCGTGGATACCACGAGGTATTTGCGGGTGCCGTCGGCGAAGGACAGCAGCGCGTTCGCGATGGCGGGCCGCTGCTCCTGCACCACGGCCATCCGCTTGTCCATCGTCATCCCGTCGACGGCCATGAACAGCAGCAGCGCGAGGACGAAGAACAGATTCGAGAAGACTCCGATCACTCCGCCGAGCAACTGCTCGACGAACTCGGCCACCTTGCCGACATCGATGCCGTCGAGCACCTTGTGGATCTGGTCGGAGCTGATGCCCAGGTCCGACAGCAGCCCCCGGGCATTGTCGAGCAGCGAGTTCAGCTTGTCGGCGTATTCCGGGAGCAGCGAGGCCAACTGCCAGGCCGACACCGCCAGCGCCCCGCCGATTCCGAGCAGAATCGCCACCACCGCGAGCAGGGCGATGACCATCCCCGCCCACGCGGACCGCCCGCGCCGCTGCGCCCAGCTCTGCAACGGCTGCACCGCGATGGTGAGCATGAGGGCAAGGAAGACCGGTCCGACGATGCCGGAGAAGACTTTCAGCCCCCCGATCACCACGACGGCCGCCGCCAGCGACAGCAGGACGATCAGTCCGCGGGGAATCGACCAGGACGGCGGCACCGCGGCGCCCGTGCTCGGCTCGGACATCGACACTCCCTCGGTCTGGTGAACTCGCCGAACCGACGCTAGGGAGGTCACGGGCAGCCCACATCGCCCGTTCTGGATGAAATCCGGCTAGGCGGTCTTCATCTGCGGCGCCGGCGGTGGCTCCGTCGTCCGCCTGCCCAGCCGCCCGACGGCCCAGAAGACCAGCTCGACCACCCAGAACAGCCACAGCGACAACGTCACCACCACGACGGGCACCGTCAGGAACACCACCGACGGCACCGCGATCACGACCCAGCGCGCGACATCACCGGGTGTCGCGCCACGCAGCCTGCTACCCAGACGCACTGCGGCCCACATCATCCAGCGCCGCGGCGTCGAGACGGCGAACTCGTGCAGGCAGCGACGGAAGATGCCGTCGGCGTCGGCACGGCTGATCGTGTCCGTGCGGCACAGGTAGTCGTGCAGGATCGCGGCCCGGGTGTAGGCGCCGTAGCGCGGGATCAGCCAGACCAGCGAACGTGGCACCGACGCGAAGTCGGTGCGGAAACCGGCGGGGACCGTAAAGGTCTGGACCGCACCCTGATACGTGAGCGGCTCGATCAGTCGCCAGAATTTCGCGTCCAGTTCCTCGACGACCGGACCACCACCGATGAATGCCACGACCGCTCCTCTCGAGCCGTCTACCTGCTGCTATAGACGATGGTAGAGGTCGAGGGCGACGTGAAATCGCGCTCAGGCGCGCGGTTGCGGACTCGAATCGAAATCGCCGCTGGGCCGATACTCCCGGACCTCGACCGCCTGCGGATAGTCGTCGATCTCGGCCGGGCGCAGGTCGCCGAGCAAACCCGCAGTGCCGGAACCGAGATCGGTGCGCGGGTGCAGTGCGGCGAGGAACAACAGCACGAGCGCGGCCAGGAACGGTTGCACCAGCAGCGCGAGATCGGTGCCGACCTCGGCGGGCAACGCGACGATCTGCCCGACCGCGGGATCGTGCGGACGCGGATGCCTGAGCTCGGCGACCCCTTCGCCCACCCACATCATCACCGCGGCACCGAGACCCGAGGCGAGCAGGATTCCGACGACCAGCATGGGCCCCCGCACGATCCGCACCCGCCAGGCCGCGGCCGCGCTCAGCACCGCGACCACCGTACCCAGGCACAGGAACATCCCGACGGCGTCGAACAGGTGCAGGCTCTCGCCGGTGAGCACGGCGGCACGACCGGGTTGGGTCACCCGCAGCCGTTCGGTCGGCGCGAGCAGTCCCCAGGCCACGCCCGCCGCCGCGCTCACCGCGAGCACGGCGGCCGCGACGACACCGACGCCGATCAGTTCACGGCGCAGCACCTCGGGGCGCGGCCCGGCGCCGACCTCGGCCACCACTACCGGCGTTCCAGCTGCGCCGATTCGATGACCCCGTGCCGGGAGCACTTGGCCCACCAGCCGTCGGGGCTCACCTGCACGATCATCCGCCGGCCGCACTGCTCGCAGAACCGCGGCGGCTCGAGCCCGAGCGCGGCCGATGCGGGCATCGCATCGTCGAGTCCGGGCACGATCCGCTTGCCGGTGAACGGGTTATAGCGCTCGTCCATATCAGTCACCCTACTGTGCCGCTGCCTCAGAGGGTTTCGTTGAGCGCCTTGATCGGCATCTTCAGCTCACCCAGCAGATCGAGATCCGATTCGGCGGGACGGCCGAGGGTGGTCAGGTAGTTGCCGACGATGACGGCGTTGATGCCGCCGAGCATGCCCTGCTTGGCGCCGAGGTCACCGAGGGTGATCTCGCGGCCACCGGCGAAGCGCAGGATGGTGCGCGGCAGCGCGAGGCGGAACGCGGCGATGGCGCGCAGCGCGTCGGCGGCGGGCAGCACCTCGAGGTCACCGAAGGGGGTGCCGGGGCGCGGGTTGAGGAAGTTCAGCGGCACCTCGTCGGGCTCGAGCGAGGCCAGCTGCGCGGCGAATTCGGCGCGCTGCTCGATGGTCTCGCCCATGCCGAGGATGCCACCACAGCAGACCTCCATGCCCGCCTCGCGCACCATCCGCAGGGTGTCCCAGCGCTCCTCGTAGGTGTGCGTGGTGACGACCTTCGGGAAGTGCGACTTGGCGGTCTCGAGGTTGTGGTTGTAGCGGTGCACGCCCATCGCGGCGAGCTGGTCGACCTGCTCCTGGTTCAGCATGCCGAGCGAGCAGGCGACGTGGATGTCGACCTCGTTGGGGATGGCCTCGACACCCGCGGCGACCTGCGCCATCAGGCGCTCGTCCGGGCCGCGGACCGCGGCGACGATGCAGAACTCGGTCGCGCCGGTCTTGGCGGTCTGCTTGGCCGCCTCGACCAGGCTGGGGATGTCGAGCCAGGCCGCGCGCACGGGCGACTGGAACAGGCCCGACTGCGAGCAGAAGTGGCAGTCCTCGGGGCAGCCGCCGGTCTTGAGGCTGATGATGCCCTCGACCTCGACCTCGGGGCCGCACCACTTCATCCGCACCTCGTGGGCGAGCTCGAGCAGCGCTTCCAGGCGATCGTCGCCAAGGCGCAGCACCTCGACGGTCTGCGCCTCGGTGAGGCCTTCGCCGCGCTCGAGCACCTGCTCACGGGCGATGGCCAGGATGTCGGTCTGGACGGGTGCCTGCGTCACGACGTGATGTCCCTTCGACGGGGGTACGTGCACGTGGCACGGGTGTGATCCACCCGGCGTAGCCGTGCAACTTGAACGGTGTTCAGGCTAGGGTAGCTGCTAGGGGTGAGACACGACACCCGGGTCGGTGAATTCGAACGGAAGGACGCGTGTGCAGCTGCGGAAGACGGATGTGGTCGATGCCGCCGTCGACATTCTCGACCAGTACGGACTCGCCGATCTGACGATGCGCAGGCTCGCCGGTTCGCTGCAGGTGCAGCCGGGCGCGCTGTACTGGCACGTCAAGGACAAGCAGTCGCTGCTCGGCGCGGTCGCCGACCGGATCCTGGCGCCGATGGACGAGCCGATCACGGCCACCGGATGGCCCGAGCAGCTCACCGAACTCGCCCACCGCCTGCGCAACTGCCTGCTCGCCTACCGCGACGGCGCCGAACTGGTCTCGGCCACCTATGCCTCGCGCCTGACCACCAGCAAGGCCCGGGAACGCCTCGCCGGCATCGTCATCCGGGCCGGAATGACAAGGGAGGAAGCCGAACTCACGGCCTACACCCTGCTCTACTACGTCCTCGGCCAGACCGTCGACGAGCAGTCCCGCATGCAGATGGACTCCGTCGGCGCATTGCCCGACGGAGCCTCTCCCCTGCTCGAAACCCCCGACCCCACAGCTCGTTTCGACTTCGGGCTGCAACTGTTCATCGCGGGTGTGCGCACCATTCTCGGCACGCGCGTGCGCTGAGCGCGAGCTAGCCGCTGCCGGTCATCATGGCGAGCAGTTGGAACGGCATCATCGCGTACATGAACGCGATCCAGATCGGTCCCCGTACAGGATCACCCGCGTGATAGCCCTCGACCAGCCAGTTGATGACATCGGTAGATCCCATTGTGTCCACTCCTTGTCGTTACTTCGGTTCACTACCACTGTCGGGGCAGCCGAGCACGCCGTTACCTCAGTTCGTAACGCCGCGCGTAGCGGGTGGGTGGTTCACCGAAGATCGTGCGGAAGTCGCGGCTGAGGTGTGCCTGGTCGGCGTACCCGAGCTCGGCGGCGGTTGCAGCCCAATCGATGTCGGTTCGCTCGGCGAGACGCTCGGTGATCTCGTGCAGGCGATAGCGGCGCACCACCCATTTCGGGCCGAGGCCGACATAGTCGGCGAACAACCGCTGCAACCCGCGCACGCTGAGGCCGAATCGGTCCGCGATCGCGTCGACCCTGGTCACACCGGTGTCCCCGGCGATAGCGGCCACCACTCGCGCGGCGAGTTCGGCCTGCGGATCAGGGGCGGGCAGGCGATCGAGCAGGAACCGCTCAACCGATTCGACGTCGACAGGCGACGGCAGATCGGGACCGAAAGCCATTGCGGCATCGACCATCCGGTTCCGCAGGTCTGCCACCGGACCACCGAGAAACGGGCGGAACATGCCCGGCCGGAACGCGACACCGAACACCGAGCCGACTCCGGCAAGCTCCCGATACATGTGTGACGACGACGGCCCGTGCACCTCGGCAC
>NZ_JBHXMY010000361.1:0-2566 GCF_042720195.1 Nocardia sp. NPDC058497
CACACCCCCACACCGCACACACCGCGTTATTGGCTGTTCGTGGGAGAGTCTTAGTGATAGATCACCCGCGGTCGCGCGCGCCACCCACCCCCCCCGCCGCCCGGCAGTCGCTGCCGGACCGGGTGAACTGGTTGATACTCGACGACGAGGCGACCCAGCTCGGCGTGGCCGAGCAGGACGCGGCGCCGATCACCGACGCCGAGCGCCGCGCCGCCGTGCACCTGGACCAGGCCGCATACATCATCTATACCTCTGGATCGACCGGGTTGCCCAAGGGTGTGCTGGTCACGCACCGAGGCCTTGCCGATCTGATCGCGAGTTCCGGCAGCGCGCTTCGCGTGGATGCCGACTCCGTTGTGGCACATGCTGTCTCGCCAAGTTTCGATATATCGCTCGAGGAGATCCTGGTGACCCTCGCCGCGGGTGCCACCCTGGTCGTCGTGCCGCCGTCGGCCGCTGCGGGCGAGGAGCTGGCGGAGGTGCTGCGCGCACACCGTGTCACCCATCTCGATGTCACGCCTGCGGTTGCGGCGTCGCTGGATCCGACGACGCTTCCCGACCTGCGCACAGTGCTTGTCGGTGGTGAGGCCTGCCCGCCCGAGTTGGCGGCAAAGTGGTCCGGGCGGACCCTGCTGAACGGGTACGGCCCGACGGAAACCACCGTGACCGTGACCTTGAACGAAGCTCTCACGCCCGCCGCACCGATCACCATCGGCAGCCTCGTGTCCGGGGTCTCCGCCGTTGTGCTCGACCCATGGCTGCGACCTGTTCCCCCGAATACGACGGGTGAGCTGTACCTCGCCGGACCCGCGGTGGCGCGCGGCTACCACCAGCGCAACGGACTGACAGCCGGACGATTCGTCGCCAACCCGTACGCGCCGGGCGCGCGGATGTACCGGACAGGCGACCTGGTGCGCTGGAGCACGCGGAAGGGCAGGCTGGAGCTGGAATACCATGGCCGCAGCGACTTCCAGGTGAAGGTGCGCGGCTTCCGTATCGAGCTGGGCGAGATCGATGCGGTGCTGCAACGGCATCCGGACATAGACTTCACGATCACCCTCGGCGCCGAAACCGGTTCCGGTGCTACCGCGCTGGTGTCCTATGTGCTCCCCAGGCCGGGAGCCGAGGTGGATCCGGAGGCCCTGAAAGCGGCTGCCGGCGAATCGCTTCCGCACTATATGGTGCCCGCGTTCATCGTGGTGCTGGACAGCATTCCGCTCACTCCGCTCGGCACGGTAGACCGCAAGGCTTTGCCCGCACCGGATACCAGCGTGCACGCGACCGTCAGCCGCGCGCCGTCGACTCCGCGCGAGGAGGCACTTGCTGCCCTGTACGCCGAAGTACTCGGGCTGGAGGCGGTGGGTGTCGACGACAGCTTCTTCGCGCTCGGCGGGGACAGCATCGGATCGATCCAGCTGGTGTCCCGGGCGAAGGCAGCCGGGCTCGGGTTCAGTGCCCGGGATGTTTTCGAGCGCAAGACTGTTGCCGCGCTGGCCCCTGTCGCCACCGAGGTACAGGCGCAGGTAGTGGACGAATTGCCGGGTGGCGGTGCCGGCGCTGTCGAGCTCACCCCGATCGTGCACGCGATGCTGGACCAGGGGGAAACGTGGCGCCGGGCCGGCCAGGCCGTATTGATCGGCCTGCCGACGGGTATCGAGCGGGCGCGACTCGGCGTGGCCGTGCAGGCGCTCGTCGACCACCACGACCTACTTCGTTCCTCGTTGCGTCGCGCCGATGCAGGCTGGGAATGGGTTGTCGCCGATCGCGGTTCGGTCGATGCCGACGCGCTGGTGGAGGTCGTGGCGGCGGGTCCGGACATCGAGGAGACCTGCGAACGCGCAGTGCGGCGCGCTGCCGACCTGCTCGACCCCGAGTCCGGCGTCGTCGCGCGGTGTGTCCTGATCGAGCGAACGGACGCCGATCCCCTGTGCTGGCTGGTCGCCCACCATCTCGTCGTCGACGAGGTCTCCTGGCGAATTCTGCTGCCGGATCTGGCCACAGCGGCGCTGGGCGGCGCCCTGCCCCCGGTCGGCACCTCGTTCCGGCGCTGGGCGCACGGTCAGATCGAGCACGCGGGCGGGAGGGTCGACGAACTTCCGATCTGGCAGCGCGTTCTGGCGACCCCTGATCCGGCACTCGGCTCCGGCACCCTGGATCCCGCGGTCGATGTGGTCGCCACCATGGCGCATCGCCAGAGCACCATCGCACCGGATGTCGCGAACACCGTGCTCACCACCGCGACCGACCGATTCCATTGCAGCGCCGACGATGTGCTGCTCACCGCACTCACGATGGCACTGGGTCGCTGGCGCGACCGGACCGCTGCACTGTTCACCCTGAAGGGCGACGGCCGCGTCGAGGACATCCTGCCCGGCGCCGATGTCGCGCGCACGGTGGGCTGGTTCACCAGCGTGTACCCGGTGGCCATCGACCTGGCCGGCATCGACCTGGCCGACGCGTTCGCGGGCGGGGGGGGGGGCGGGCGCCCCCGGGAGAGCCACCCACAACCCCGGCGCGCCCGGGGACGGCCACGGGCCCCGGGTGGGCGTGTTGGGGAGCAGCTAAC
>NZ_JBHXMY010000361.1:2576-3301 GCF_042720195.1 Nocardia sp. NPDC058497
GAACATCGACACCAAGGAGCAGCTGCGCGCGTTGCCCGGCAAGGGCAGCGGCTTCGGCATGTTGCGCTACCTGAACGCCGACACCGCCGACACGCTCGCGGGCGCACCCACCCCGCAGATCAGCTTCAACTACCTGGGCCGGGCAATGACCGACGGCGGGCCGGGAGCCTTTCTCCCGCAACGCTTCGCGGAAACCCGAGACGACCGGGCGCCGTCGGCTGTCGTCGTCGATGTCAACGCCACCCTGACCGACACCGGCCTGGAAGTAACCTGGACCTACGCCTCCCGATTGCTCGACGCCGCCGACCTGGACGAGCTCGCCGCGCTGTGGACGGACGCCCTGCGGGCACTCGCCGAACATGCCGGATCCGCAGGTTCTGGTGGTCACACACCGTCTGATTTCGACCTCGTGCCGGTGACCCAGCAGCAGATCGACGGGTGGGAACACACCTATCCGAATATCGCCGACGTGTGGACGCTCTCGCCGCTGCAGGAGGGCATGCTGTTCCACGCGCTCTATGACCCCGGCACCGCCGACAGCTACACGGTGCAGTCGATCCTCACCCTGTCGGGCACGGTGGACGCGTCCCGCTTGCGTACCGCAGCGCAGGCATTGATGGCGCGGCACGACATCCTGCGGGTCGCTTTCGTGGTAACATACCACGGCCCGCGCCCCCCCGGAGTGTCCCGAGCCCGAACACCCACGGCACCAAATGAAATCACCC
>NZ_JBHXMY010000361.1:3311-6189 GCF_042720195.1 Nocardia sp. NPDC058497
CAGCTCGTTCTCGCCGATGCCGAACTCCGCTGGCAGGATATGGATCTCACCGACATCGCGGACGGCGATCTGCGGCAGCGGGAGCTGGGTCGAGTGATCGCCTTGGACGCGCGCACTCGATTCGATCTCACCCGACCACCACTGTTGCGCTTCAGGCTCATCCGGACCGCCGCCGACGTCTACCGTCTCGTGGTGACCAATCATCACCTCGTGCTGGATGGTTGGTCGGGGCCGCTGCTGGTGCGCGAGTTGCTGACGCTCTACCTCACCTCCGGCGACGCCGCCGCACTGCCGCCCGCCCACTCCTACCGGGAGTTCCTGACCTGGCTGCGCGCACAGGACAGCGCGGCATCAGTCGCCGCATGGGCGCGATCGCTGGCGGGGGTGGATACGCCGACCCGCGCGGTCCCGGCCCTGGCCGGGATCGAGTCCGCCGAGACCGGGATGGCCTCCACCGATCTGTCCCACGGCACGCTCACTCGGTGGGAGACGGCCGCACGCGAATCCGGCGCGACGGTGAACACCCTGGTGCAGGCCGGCTGGGCGATGGTGCTGGCCATGCTGACCGGCCGGACCGATGTCGTGTTCGGCGGGACGGTTTCCGGCAGGCCACCGGAGCTGGGGGGCGTCGAAGAGATGGTCGGCCTCTTCATCAATACGCTGCCGGTGCGCGTGCGACTCGATCCCGCGGAGCGGGTGGTCGAGCTGCTGGCCCGGCTGCAGGCCGAGCAGGCCCGGTTGATGGACTACCAGCAGGTCGGGCTCGCGGCCATCCATCAGGCGACCGGCCTTGCCGAATTGTTCGACACGCTGGTCGTTTTCGAGTCCTTTCCGATCGACCGGGAAACGCTGTCGCAGTCGCTCGACATCGCGGGGATGCGGGTGCTCGACATCGAAGGCACCGACGCGGCGCCTTACCCGTTGAGCCTCATGGTCATTCCAGTGCACGACACCGAGGGGCACAACACCCTGCGAATCACTGTGCAGTGCATGGCCGAACAGCCCGGTCCCCTGGCGGCGCGGCCACTGCTGGATCGCTTCGTCCGGCTGCTGACCCAGCTCGCCGAGAACCCGCGCGCCGTGGTCGCACAGCTGCAGCATTGCGACGACGCGGAACGCGCCGCGCTGTTGCCGGTCCGCGGGCCGGAGTCGGTACCGTTGCGGACCCTGCCCGATATCCTCGCCGACGGCGCGCGCATCGACAGCGACGCCATCGCGGTCAGCGCGGGCGACATCGACCTGTCCTACGGCGAACTCGACGCCCGCTCCACTCGCCTCGCCCGGATACTGCTGCGCCGCGGCATCGGCCGTGAGGTATTCGTTGTGCTCGCCCTCACCCGATCGCTGGAATCGGTGATCGCGATGTGGGCGCTGGCCAAGACGGGCGCGGCCTTCGCGCCGGTGGATCCCCACTATCCGGTGGACCGGATCGAGCACATGATCGCCGACTCGATGGCGCCGATCGGTGTGACGGTGACCGCGTTCCACGAGACGCTGCCGGGCACCGTCGACTGGCTGCTGCTCGACGACCCCAGCACGATGCGCGGGGCAATGACGGTCTCCGACGCTCCCATCACCGACGAGGAACGCGGCGGCCCCATCAACATCGACCAGACGGCCTACCTGATCTACACCTCGGGATCCACCGGCACGCCGAAGGCTGTCCTGCTCAGCCATCGCGGCGTGGCGAATCTGGTCGCGGCCCAACAGGAGTCGTTCGAGCTGGGTTCGACGGCCAGCCCGCTACTTCTGGCCTCACCGAGCTTCGACGGATCGATCTCCGAGCTGCTGACCGCGCACGCGGCGGGCGGCAGGCTCGTGGTCTCGCCACCGGATGTCTACGGTGGCGCCGATCTGGACCGACTGCTGCGCGCCGAACGGGTGACCCACGCGGTCATCACGCCATCGGTGCTGGCCACGATGGACCCCGGCGATCTCGACCACCTCCGCGTGGTCTCGGTCGCCGGAGAGGCCGCGACACCGGAACTGATCGAGCGATGGTCGGTGGGCCGGCGAATGGCGAACCTGTACGGCCCCACCGAATTCAGTATCTCGGCGACCTGGTCGGCGCGACTCGTCGCGGGCGAGCCGATCACGATCGGCGGGCCGATCCGCGGTGCCGCCACCATGGTGCTCGACACCTGGCTGCGCCCGGTTCCGGTGGGCGTCGCCGGTGAGCTGTACCTGGCCGGTCCGGCGCTCGCCCGCGGGTACTTCAACCGGTTCGCGATGACCGCGGCCAGCTTCGTCGCCAACCCGTGCGGTGAGCCAGGCGAGCGGATGTATCGGACCGGCGACATGGTGCGCTGGGTCACCAGCGACAACGGCGCCCTCGAGCTGGAATATCTGGGCCGCAGCGACTTCCAGGTCAAGATCCGCGGCATGCGAATCGAGCTGGGCGAGATCGACGCGGCGCTGTCGCGCGACGAGCAGGTCGAGTACGCGGTGACGATCGGGCGCACGGGCCCGGCGGGGGCGACCGCACTGGTGTCGTATGTACTGCCCGCGCAGGGGGTGGAGTTGGATACCGAGCGGCTGCGTGCGCAGCTGGCCGCGGAACTGCCCGGGTACATGGTACCCGGCTACGTCATTGTGCTGGATTCGATTCCACTCTCCCCGGTCGGCAAGCTGGACCGCGGAGCCCTTCCGGTACCCGACTTCTCGGGCACACAGCATCCGTATCTGGCGCCGCGCACCCCGCTGGAAGAATCCGTCGCCGGAGTGTTCGCCCATGTGCTCGGCACTGACCAGGTGAGCGTCGACCGGTCGTTCTTCGATCTCGGCGGCGACTCGCTGAGCGCGACCAAGGTCGGCGCCCGGCTGAATTAGGCGCACGGGGCCACCCTCACCCTGCGTGAGATGTTTGACCCGCCCCCCC
>NZ_JBHXMY010000362.1:0-6188 GCF_042720195.1 Nocardia sp. NPDC058497
ACACGCTGCTGGCCGCGCTCATCGCCACCGTGACGGCCGTGCTGCTGCTGCGCTGGTACACCGACCTTCCGGTGCGACTACAGATCCATACGGCGGCGACTGTGCTGGTGGCAGGCACCATCTCGGTCGCCTACACCTTCTTCCTTTCCACGTTCTACCTCGTCCGCTGCGTCTATCCCCGCTACCTGCGCCACGGACGCACGACCGAACGCGACGCCGCCGACCTGAGCTGGCTGCGCCGCAGAACCACGGTCTACCTCGCGGTGACCGCGTCGGTGCCGGTGGTCGGGGTGCTGGCCGGATTCAGCCTTCTCGAACCCGGGGAGCTGTGGCTCGTGCGCAATTCGGTGCTGGGGCTGTGCGCGGCCGCCGGGCTCGCCTTCGTCGCCGTGTATTGGTTGTTCCGGAAACTGGACGCGGATCTGCGCGCGCTCAGCCGGGTGGTCTAGCTGGTCACCGAATTTCGCAGGCTCCGGATGGAGGCAATGAGCCTATGCTGAATTCAAGGCCGCCGAGCTCGGCGGTGGTGCCAACCAGCCGATGGAGGTTCCGCCATGGCCATGTCAGCAACCGTGCACACGTGCCTGCAGGACGCGGGTGTGGAGTATGAGACTGTGCGGCATCCGCACAGTCACAGCAGAACCGAGACGGCCGAAACAGCGGCCATCCCCGGCGACCGGCTCGCCAAGACCGTCCTCCTCGAAGACGACCAGGGCTTTGTCGGCGCCGTGCTGCCATCCACTCATCACCTGCGGTTGCCGAAACTGTGGGACCAGACCGGACGACGGCTGTCGTTCGCCCACGAGTCGGAGATCCGCGAAGTCTTCAAGGACTGCGAAGTCGGCGCGATCCCTCCCGTGTGCACCGCCTACGGCATGACAACCCTGATGGACGAAAGCCTGAGCGCTCAACCCGACATCTATTTCGAGGCCGGTGACCACGAGACGCTCGTCCACATGCGCACCGAACAGTTCCTGCGCTTGATGGAACACGCGGAGAAGGGACGGTTCTCCTAGCCGGGCACCAGTGGAACTTCTGACCGAGCAGGAACGTCAGCACCGCTCCCACCGCGCCACGACCATCGCCGCGGCACTGCGCGACCGTGGAATCGTCGCGGTTGCCCTCACCTGGGTGGACACCAGCGGCATCACCCGGACCAAAGCCGTCCCGCTCGAACGGCTACCCCACGCCGCGGCGTGGGGCGTGGGAGCCTCCCCCGTATTCGACGCGTTCCTGCTCGACGACTCGATCCTGTCCGGGCATTTCGCCGGCGGGCCCACCGGCGACCTGCGGCTGCACCCTGACCTGGCACGCGTCGCACCGCTCGCCGCGCTCCCCGGCTGGGCGATCGCCCCTGCCGATCGGTATACCCAGGACGGCGCACCGCACCCACGCGACCCCCGGTTGCTGCTGCGCCGCATCGTCGACGAACTCGCCACCGACGGCTTCATGGTGCGCGCCGCGATCGAATTCGAATGGGTCGTCTCGCGGACCGACCCTGCCGACCCCGACGCCTTCCACCCGGCTACCACCGCGCCCGCCTACGGTGCCGCCAAGCTCGTCGAGCTCGGCGGCTACCTGCGCGATCTCCTCGACGCGCTGCGCGACAGCGGCATCGTCGTCGAGCAGATACATCCGGAGTACGCGGTCAGCCAGTTCGAATTGTCCATCGCCGCCGCCGATCCGCTGGCTACCGCCGATACCGCGATCGTGGTCCGCGAGACCATTCGTGCGGCCAGCGCCGCACATGGCCTGCGCGCCTGCTTCGCACCGATGGTCGGCGTCGACGAGGTGGGCAACGGCGGCCACATCCACCTCAGCCTGTGGCGCGACGGGCGCAATACGATGGCAGGTGGCTCCGGGCCGTTCGGCCTCACCGACCCCGGGCACCGCTTCGCCGCAGGCATCCTGAAACACCTGCCCGGGCTGCTCGCGATCGGCTGCCCGTCGATGGCCAGCTACCTGCGACTGCGCCCCAGTCACTGGGCCGGGATCTACGCGTGCTGGGGGCTGGAGAACCGTGAGGCCGCACTGCGTTTCATCACCGGAGCCGACGGCGAACGCGAGTACGCCGCCAACCTCGAGATCAAGTGCTTCGATCCAGCGGCCAATCCCTATCTGGCGCTCGCCGGCTTGCTGATCGCCGGCCGGGCGGGCCTGGCCGCCGACCTCGCACTGCCCAGCCCGGTCGCCGTCGACCCCGCCGGCCTCGATCGACAAACCCGCCACGCCGAAGGGATCGACGCGCTGCCGAGAACCCTGCACGATGCGGTCGCCGCCTTCGAAGCAGACCCGGTGCTCTCCTGCGCGTTCGGCGCCGAACTGGCCGACACGATCAGCAGCGTCCGCCGCGGTGAGATCACCCTCTTCGCCGACGCCACCCCCGAACAGATCGCCGCCGCGACCCGGTGGCGGTTCTGACCGCGGACGGGGATCGCTGTGCCATCCAGCGGGATGATCCGCGCGAAATCCCGCGGCGACCCGGCATGCTCGGAGTCACTCTGGTCGACAGTCCACCACAGTGGAGGTGCCGAATGGATGAGCTCGAGCCCACCGCCGACCTGATGCGGGTCGTCGAGTACTTCGATCGCTTCGCCGAATCCGACGCCAATGCCGATACGGTGATCCGCGCGGCCGCGGTCCTGGCCGAATGCCCGGCGGGCGCGCGCTGGCCGTCGGGCACCACCATTCGGTACGACGCGGCGGGCCGACTGCTTCCGACCGCCGCAGCACCGCCGGGAGCGCTCGGCACGGAGCCCGCGGTGTGGCTGGAACGGACAGGCGCCCCGCGCCACCTGGACGGCGTGCTGGTGGGCCGGTTGCGGCACTGTCTGCGGGTGGCATCGCGACGGGGCGCGACCGGGCCGACCGGGCTGGGCGACCCGGCCCTGCTCGAAGTGGTGCTGTCGGAGGAACAGCGGCGCGCGGATCGGGTCCGCGCGATGCGCCTGCTCGGCGTCGATCCCGGGCGGCCGATGTGCCTGCTGGCGGTATCCGGACCGGGCACGGCGGACGCGGTGCGCATCATCGCCGAGCATGTCCCGGTGGTCCGCTCGACGATCCTCGGCACGACCACCGCGGTGCTGGTGCAGGACGGGGGCACCTGCCGGGAGCTGTCGGATGTCCTGAATACGGCTGTCGTGCAGGCATTTCCGGCATCATGCCGGGGCGCCGATGGTCCCTGGGTCGGGATGGGCGAACGGCTGCCCGCACTGGCAGCCGCCACGTCCTGGGATCAGGCGCGGCGTGCGCTGCGATTCGCTTCATCGACCTGGCACGGACGCCGGGTGATCGCCTTCGAACGGCTCGGATCTCTCGCCCTGCTCGGGGAACTGCCGGTTTCGCGGCTCCTCGGTGCGCCGGATGTGGTGCGGCTCAACGACTTCGCCGCGACGGAGGCGGGTGGCCTCGCCGTCGACACCCTGGAGGCATTCTGCCTGTTCGGATCACTGCGGCGCACCGCGGACGAACTGCACCTGCATCACAGCACCGTCGCGGCACGGATCGCGCAGGTCGAGGCGGTGATGGGCTGGCATGTCGGCGAGGCGCTGGACCGGTTCATGGCCACCTTGGCGCTGATGATGCGCCGGATCGCCCTGTCGTCGGCGGAATTGTCCCCGGACCCGCCGACGGGATCCGACGCGCGTCGGGCGGTTCGGCACCAGCCGGCGACGGATGTCGGGTGATCTGGATCACTGCTGTCGGTGATGATCGACGGGCACCGGTTGGTGCGAACCGGGAAACCCGGTGTACGAGAAGGAGTCTCCACCATGGCGGTCATCGATCCGAACAACACCTGGGCGCCGCTCGAACAGCGCCTGGCCGTCACCACGAACGAACGGCACCGCACGGTGCTCGGCATCGTCATCGAACACATGAAGGCCGAGGCCGCACCCGATCTCGACGGGCTCATGCGGACCCTGGTCCCCGAACCGGCCTACCACTTCTGGAACGAAGGCAACGACGTCGGCCCGAAGGGCCGTGACGTCGTGCACACCTACTACTCCGATTTCGTCGCCAGCCGCAGCAATGTGCTCGAGTACCAGCTGGACCGGCTGGTCGTCGACGACCACTGTGTGGTGACCGAGGGCTTCCTGAAGCAGATCTACCCGGGTGCGTACGCCGCGCAGATCGGCATCCCCGTCGACGATCCGGACGCCGACTACCTGGTCGTGTTCCGTCAGCTGCTGCTGTGGCCGATCGATGCCGAGGGCCGCATCGAAGGTGAGGACTCGTATCACTCCGGCCCCGCGGAGATCCGCAAGCTGACCTTCGACGAATTGCCGCGCGAATACGTCGAACTCGTGCATCCGGGCGCGTGACGATGACGGAACGAACGGACGCGATCCCGGGCGCGCACCGGGCTGATATCGCGAGCATGCTCCTCGACCGGCTCGGTGACCAGCGGCTCGGCCTGCGCACCCGCGACACCGCCTGGACCTGGGACGCGGTCGTCCACGAGTCGGCCGCCCGCGCGGAACTGGCCCGCACCCTGCGCCGCGACGGCCCGTTCCACATCGGCGTGCTGCTGGACAATGTGCCCGATTTCGTCTTCTGGCTGGGCGCGGCGGCGCTGGCGGGAGCGACGGTGGCGGGTCTCAACCCGACTCGGGGCACCACCCAGCTGGCCGCCGATGCGCGGTATGTCGACTGCCAGCTGATCGTCACCGACGCCGCGGGGATGGCTCGGCTGCGGCAGCTGGATCTCGGCCTCACCGCGGATCGGTTCCTGCTGGTCGACGATCCCGGCTACGCCACCCGGATCGACGCCCACCGCGTGCCGCCGACGGCGGTGGGCGGGCCGGCGGAATTGCTGCTGCTGTTGTTCACCTCGGGCACCACCGGCACGTCGAAGGCGGTGCGGTGCACCCAGCGCCGCCTCGCCGTGGTCGCCTACGCCGCGGCGGCGAAGTTCGGGCACGTGCGCGAGGACGTGGACTACTGCTGTATGCCGCTGTTCCACGGCAATGCCATCATGGCGCTGTGGGCTCCGGCCCTGTCGGTCGGCGCGACGATCTGCCTGACCCCGAAATTCTCGGCGTCGCAGTTCCTTCCGGATGTGCGGCACTTCGGCGCGACGTACTTCACCTACGTCGGCAAGGCGCTGGGATACCTGCTGGCCACGCCCGAAGCCGCGACGGATTCGGACAATACGCTGGTGCGGGGGTTCGGCACCGAGGCGTCGGTGGCCGATCAGGACGAGTTCCGCCGCCGCTTCGGCGCGGAGCTGTTCGAGGGGTACGGCTCCAGCGAGGGCCCGAGCCTGGCGGCCCTGGATCCCGCCGCACCGCCCGCCGCCCTAGGCAGGCCCGCGCATCCCGGTGTGGCGGTGGTGAATCCGGACA
This sequence comes from Nocardia sp. NPDC058497, assembly GCF_042720195.1. Classification (NCBI taxonomy): domain Bacteria; kingdom Bacillati; phylum Actinomycetota; class Actinomycetes; order Mycobacteriales; family Nocardiaceae; genus Nocardia; species Nocardia sp. NPDC058497. The sequence goes on from NZ_JBHXMY010000362.1 coordinate 5,346, forward strand.
CCCTGCGGGAGTGCGCGCGGGCCGAACTCGACCAGCACGGCCGGGTCCGCAATCCCGACGAGGCCATCGGGGAGATGATCGACAAAGCGGGCGCGCTCGCCTTCGAGGGCTACTACAAGAACGAGGTCGCCGACGCCGACCGCATTCGCAACGGCTGGTACTGGACCGGGGATCTGGGCTACGTCGACACCGACGGATTCCTGTACTTCGCCGGCCGCAAGGGCGACTGGATCCGGGTCGACGGCGAGAACACCTCGGCACTCATGATCGAACAGGTCCTGCGCCGTCACCCCGCGGTCATCGCCGCCGCCGTGTTCGGGGTGCCCGACCCACGCTCGGGCGATCAGGTCATGGCCGCCGTCGAAGTCGCCGATCCGGCCGGCTTCGATGTCGCCGAGTTCACCGAGTTCCTCGGTACCCAGGACGACCTCGGCAGCAAAGGCACACCCCGGTTCCTGCGCGTCTCGGCCAACCTCCCGGTAACCGGTTCGAACAAGGTCCTCAAGCGCGAACTACAGGAGCAGGCCTGGCGCACCGACGAACCGGTCCACCGGTGGGCAGGCCGAGGCGCACCGCACTACCGCCGCATGACCGAAACGGACAAACAGGCCCTGGAATCGGAGTTCGCCGCGTACGGCAGACAACGCATGCTGTAGCTGTCAGCCCTGTGGCATCGGCAGGGGAATGCTGACGCCCCTCGGCCGCAGGGAGCGAGGGCGCGGGCGTGCGGCCGGGGCGGCGCCGGCGGCCCGGGCGGGGGTGCGGGCCCCGGGACCGCGGGCGGGGGTCGGGCAGGGGGGGGGGGGGGCCGCGGGGGGGAGGGGGGGGGGGGCGCACTGTGTG
>NZ_JBHXMY010000363.1:0-6170 GCF_042720195.1 Nocardia sp. NPDC058497
CTGCGCGGCGGGACCCTCCTCGAGGTCGGGTCGTGTGTGGGTTGCTAGTGCGATTGGGTGGCGGGGACGCGCTTCGGCACCAGGGGGTTGTTCGCCTGGTCGAGCAGGGCGAAGTACTTGCGCAGCATGAGTGCCGCGGTGGTGGCCAGGCCTGCCGTGAGGCCCCACCAGACGCCTGCCGCGCCCAGGTCCAGCGGGAACGCGAACAGCAGGGCCGCTGGGAGGCCGACGCCCCAGTAGCCGACCAGCGACAGCCGGAAGCCCGCCGAGGTCTCCTTGAGCCCGCGTAGCAGGCCGGTGCCGATGTTCTGCGCGGCGTCGAAGAACTGCAGCACGATGCCGATGAGCAGCAGGGTGTGCGCGATGGCGATCGTGTCGGTATCGCCGGAGTCAAGGAACGGCGCGAGCACCAGGTCCGGCGCGGCCACATAGACCACGCCGGTGACCGCGGCGACGATGCCCGCGTGCCGCAGCGCCACCCAGGCCAGGTTCTTGGCGTGGCTGTACTCGTCGCGCGACACGGCGTGGCTGACCAGGATCGACGCACCGTGCGAGATGCCGATCGCCACCTGGAACACGATGTAGATGATCTGGTAGACCACATTGTGCGCGGCCAGCGCGGCAGGGCCGAAGCTGCCCATCACCAGTGCGAGCACCGAGAACATGCCGGCTTCGGAGCCGTAGGTTAGCGCGATCGGGGTGCCGAGGCGCAGCTCCTCGCGCACGGTCGACCAACGCACCGGCCATGGCGTCGACGGCAGCGTGCGGCCGAGATGTTCGTCGTGGCGCACCATCGCCCAGAACACGCCGAAGGTGATCAGGAAGACCAGCGAGGTGGCGATGCCGACCCCGGTCAGCCCGAACGCGGGCAGGCCGACCCAGCCGTGGATGAAGGTGAGCGCGAGCACCAGGTTCAGCGCGACCGAACCCAGCGTCACCAGCAGCAGGGCCTGCGGTCGCTGCATGCCGACGGTGTACTGGCGCAGTACCTGGAACCACAGGCACGGCAGCAGGCCGGGCGCCAGCGCGATCATCATCGGCCTGGCGAGGGCCAGCACGCCCTCGTCCTGGCCCAGCAGCGACAGCGCCCAGCCGAGCCCGATCAGCACGGCCCCACCGAGCAGACCCGCGATGGTGGCGATGACGAACGCCGCGCGCACCACGCCGCGCACCTCGTCGTCGGCCGAGTCGCCGCGCTTACCCGCCGCGCCGAGCGCCCCGGCGATCTGGTTGCCGGTGCCGGTGATCAACCCGACGCACATGGTGCGGATCTGGTTGAACAGCACCAGCGCCAGGCCGCCCGCCGCGACCTCGGCCACCCCGAGCGTGCCCATCAGCGCGAGGTTGGTGGTCGAGACCGCGATCTGCGCCAGCTGCGTCAACGCGATCGGCGTCGCCAGCCTGGCCAGTGCGCCGCTGTCCGCCCGCGTGCCGATCACCCGCTCGCCCCGGGACGGTTCCCCAGGTGGCGCCCCTGAGCGCTGACCCGCAGGCTCCGAGTCGCCCCGGGGCGGCTGCTCGTGTGGCGCGCGATCGCGCTCACCTGACCTCCAGCAGTTCGTCGTGGCGCCGCAGCGGCGAGTAGCGGCGCAGCAGCGTGGTGATCTCGCATTCGGCGGCGGGGTCGAGCAGGCCGCGCGCGGCCATCCAGTCGTCGTCGAACACGGTGTCGAGATACTTCTCGCCACCGTCGCACACGATGGTGACCACGGTCGACCCGACCGGGAATTCCTCGAGCCGCGCCAAGGCATTGTGCACCGAACCGCCCGCCGAACCGCCGATCAGCAGACCGTGTGTCCTGGCGACGGCGCGCGCGGTGGCGAAGGCGTCGACATCGCTGACCTTCACGCCCTCGTCGAGCTGGGAATAGTCGACGGCGGTGCCGATGGTCGCGCCGGGCGGGGTGCCGGTGCCCGACTGCCAGTACGGGCCGCCCTCGCCGCCGAAGGCGATGGAGCCGACCGGCTCGACGCCGATCACCCGGGCGGGCCGGCCGAGCTCACGCAACCGGGTGGCCGTGCCGAACAGCGAACCGCCGGTGCCGACCGCCGAGAGCAGGATGTCGACCCGCTCGACCTCGGCCAGCAATTCCTCGGCCACCGCGTAGTAGCCGACGGCGTTGGCGTCGTTGTTGTGCTGTTCGGTGAAGTAGGCGTCGTCGCGGGCGGCCGCCATCGCCTCGGCGAGGTCCTCCCGTGCCGAGGTGGCCAGCTCGTCGTCACCGTCGTCGGCGACGAACACCAGGTCGGTGCCCATGGCCCGCATCGCGCGCAGTTTGTCCTTACAGGCGTGGTTGTCGACCACGGCGGTGAATCGATAGCCACGTTCGGCCGCGACCACCGCCAAGCCTAGTCCGGTGTTGCCGGACGTCGACTCGATGATATGCCCGCCATCGCGCAGCAAACCCCGCCGCTCCGCGTCGAGCACCATCGACCTGGCCATTCTGATCTTGGCGGCGCCGGTCGGGTTGAACTGTTCGAGCTTGAGCAGCAGCCGGGTACCGGAGTCGGTGACGGCGAGTTCGAACAGGGGAGTGCGGCCGATCAGATCCGTCACGCGCCTGACGAGAGCCATGGAAATTCCTCCATCGGATTGGGAGCTCGGGTGGATCAGCGGGCGTCCATACTCCAGCGCAACCGGTCGCCGCTGTCGCGCAGCACGACCTTCGGCGGGAGCGGGAGTTCGTGGAACGGGGACTCGTTGGAGTCCATCTGATACCCGGCGGTGTTCGGGTAGATCAGCAGATCGCCGACGCGGGCGCGGCGCGGCAGCGGGATCCGCCGCCTGCTCAGCAGGTCGGACTCCAGACAGGTGGTGGCGCCGACACAGGTGGGGGTGCGGTGGCCGGATCGTGGCGGCCACAGCACGGGATCGGGCAGGTATTCGCTGGCGAACCACTGCTCGGACAGGCTCAGGCTGGTGCCGTCGACGGTGAGGATGTCGTACGGTTCGCCGTGTGCGGCACGGGTTTTCACGCCTTGCACGCGGAACACGGAACTGCCCGCCCGGTCCAGGAGCGCTCGGCCGGGTTCGACGGCGAGCCGAATTCCGTTGCCGCGCAACAGGCCCGCCAGGTTGTTGTGGGCGAGGATGGCGGCGAGCATGTCCGCGCCGGGGGTCGGGAAGTGATACGGGTAGTAACCGCCGGTGGGTGGGTCGGTGTGGAACCAGCTCGCGCTCAGGTTTTCCTGGAACCGCACCCATGCATCGGCGTCGAGGTAGTCCACCCCGAATCCGCCACCGATCGAGATCGTGTCGGCCGGGTGACCGTCCGCCCGTGCCCGCAGGCAGTGGCCGACCAGGGCGACGGCCTGTTCGGCCCGGGCCATGGCGTCGTAGCCAGAAAGGTGAAAGCTGAAGCCGGACAGTGTGATCGGGCCGTGGGACGCCACGGACTGCACTGCCTGTTCCAGCTCGACCGGGTCGAGACCGAATCGGCTGGTCGAGCCGCCGGGCAGCACCCGCAGCAGGATGCGGGCAGGCAGCCCGAGTGCGGCGAGCCGATCGAGCTCGTCCAGCGCGTCGATCGCGATCAGCGCCCGGTGCCGCGCCGCCAGCCACAACAGCTCATCGGACTTCGCGGGCCCGGTCACCATCAGATCCTCGCCGCGCACACCCTGCGCCAGCGCCGCGATCAGCTCCCCGGTACTGGCGACATCGATGCCGGCACCGTTCTCGGCACAGGCGCGAGCCACGCACGCCGCCTTGTTCGCCTTCTTCCCGAAGTACACGAACCCGTCGACGCCCGCCGCGGTGAACGCCGCCTGGAAAGCGCTGACATTCACCGCGACTCGCTCGGGAAACAGCACATGGAACGGCCCGCCGATCGCCTCGGCGATGTCACCGAGCAGCCGTGGATCGTCGAGAAGCCGCTGCTCCACGGCGCCGACGTGGGCAGGCATCGGCGGTGCGCAATGCGCGGATGACTGCCCGTCGTCGACCGGACGGGGCCTCGGTGCGTCCCTTGGCAGCTCGCCGTCTCGCTCCGGGCCAGTACCAGTACCAGTACCGGTGCCGGTGGTGGTGCTGATGGCTGTGGCGGCTCGGCCGGCGGGTGGTGCGGTCGTGCGGAGTTCTGCCCCGCAGTCGTCACCGGCCCGGTCGCTGCGAGCTGCGTCCGAACCGGACACCATGTCGGCGCGGGCGGTCATCGACTTGCGCGCACCGACATCGGCCCCGGCGTTCGCTAGTCCCACAACGGCACCTCGACACCCCGTCCCTCGGCGATGGCCCTGGCCGCCAATGCGTGCGCGACGGCGATATCGGTGAGCACCAGCCCACTGTTGTAGACGAAGATCTTCTCGTCCTCGCTGCGCCGTGCGGGTGCGCTGCGGGTGAGGATCTGCGGCAGTTCGGCATCGACGCTGCGCAGCGTGCCGTCGGGCCCGGCCATATCGGTGCCGGTCAGCGCCATCTGCGCGGCACTGGTGGCGACCACCCGGTCGGCCTCGACCAGCGTCGACGGCGCGAGCCCATAGCCGACCAGCACCGCCACCGAACCCGGTGCGAGATGGGCGGATTCGAGGGCGACCTCGGTGCCCGGTCCCGCCGTCGCCAGCACCACATCGGCCGTGGCCGCCGCCGCGTACGGGTCATCGACCACCTCGAGCAGCGCGTGCGGCGCCGCGTCGGCGAGATGGGTGTGCACCGCGGCCAAACCCTCCGGATGCGTGCCGAACACCATCAGCTTGCGCAGCTGCGGATTCACCGCCAGCAGATGCGGCAGGGCATTGCGGCCCTGGGTGCCGGTGCCGATGAGCAGGGCGCTCTCCGCACCCCGCCGCACGGTCTCGCGCACCAGCAGCGCCGACACCGCGGGCGTGCGTAAGGCGCCCACCCTGGCGCAGTCCATCATCGCGATGGGCGCGCCGGTGGTGTCGTCGTAGAGGGTGATGGTGGTGTAGTACCGCTTGGTGCTGCGGTCGTGGCCGGGATCGAACTTGTAGGAGGTCTTCATGGCGACCACCCGGCGCCTGCCGTCGCGGCCGAGCATCGCGTAGGACACCGAGGAACCGCCGGGATCGGCGACGCTCAGTTTGCGTGGATTGTCGGATTCGCCTGCCGCGAAGGCGAGATACGCCTCCTCGACGGCCCTGACCACCTCCGCCGGGGTGATCGGCACGTCGGCCAGGTCGCTGCGCGAGAGCACCCGCAGCGGGATGCTCCGGTCACGGTTGTTCAACGGATCCTCGTTCATCTGTCTTGCCCCGCTCTGCTGTCCGATCCGTGCTCGCCCGGAACGGCGCGACCACGTGTTGCCCATACCCATTCTCGGACGACTCCTGCGCGCGCCTGCGACGTTCGGGCAACCGGACATTGACGCGTTTGAGCCAGCGATCGGTGCCGTCGTAGCGGGCGCGGAACGGCACCCGGCCGTGGACGGCCACGTCGTTGTCCACCAGCAGGACTTCTCCCGGAGCCAGCGCGGGCGCGTGGCAGACCCGGGCGAGCTCGGCGGTGAGGCGGGCATAGGCCGCTCTGAATGCCGGGTCGGCATCGTCGAGCGGGGTGTAGGCGGGATCGTAACGCAGTGTGGGACTGCCTGATTCGTCGAACCAGATGGTCGGCAGCGCGGGCGCGGGCTGATCGAAACCGGTGCCGTAGGACACGTCGGGCAGGATCGGCACCGTCGGCACGGCGAGCGTGCGCAGGTCCTCCTCGGGCAACCTCACCTGACCCACCGACGACACCGTGGTGGCGACCCGGTCGGGATTGCGCAGGCAGGTCAGCATCAGCAGGTTCGCGCGCGCGGCGTGGAAGGCGTCCTCGGTGTGCGGGCTGAGCAGGGTGGAGCTGCTCGCGCCGGACTGCTCGTCCTCGTGGCCGACGGCGGGCAGGATGTTGTTGATCAGCCTGCCATTCTGCTGACCCTGCCAGCCGAACGGCTCGCCCGCGCACCGCGCCAGCAGCAGCAGCGCGATGTCGAGTTCGAGCGAGCCGGTGTGCCGGGGATCGGCCGCCGCGGTGGCCGCGGCCTGCCAGTGCGGCGGTGTCGGGCCGAATTCGGCGTCGTCGACGCACAGGCCGCGCACGACGGTGGCGCCCGCCGCGGGGGGGGGCGGGGGGCCGGCGGGGGGGGCGGGGGGGCGGGGGCGGGCCCGGCCCGCCGCCCGGCCGTCGCCGCCGCCCCCCCCCCCCTCGACCGGGGGACCGGCGAGCAGGGGCAGGCC
>NZ_JBHXMY010000364.1:0-6166 GCF_042720195.1 Nocardia sp. NPDC058497
CGCGCGGGCCCCGGGGGGGGGGCGGGGGGGCCGCCCCCCCCCCCCCCGCACCGAGGTGCAGATCTATCGCAGGCTGCGGTTCGGCACCCTCGCCGAGCTGTCGATGCTGGACCTGCGCAGCTACCGCGACCACGAGGCGGGCCCCGGCGCCGGCTGGCGCAACGCCGACGACCCGGTCCGCACCATCACCGGCCGCGCCCAGATGGACTGGCTGACCGCGGGCCTGACCTCCTCCCCCGCGCAGTGGAAGCTGATCGGCAACTCGGTGATGGTCGCGCCGCTGGTGTTCCCGCCGCTGGAACCGGCGACCACCCAGGCGATCACCGAGGCGCTCGGCATCCCGCAGGGCGGCCTGACCGTCAACGGCGACCAGTGGGACGGCTACACCGCCGACCGGCGCACCCTGTTCCGGACGATCGCCGACAACAAGGTGGGCGATGTCGTGTTCCTCACCGGCGACATCCACACCTCCTGGGCCGCCGATCTGCCGCTGGACGCCGCGAACTACCCGGGCGGTCCGACGGTCGGCGCGGAGTTCGTCATCCCGTCCGTGAGCTCCTCCAGCGTCGGCGACCTGCTGAAGATGCCGCCGCGCACCGCGTCGGTCCCGGCCGAAGAGGCCATCAAGGCGGCCAATCACCACCTGCGCTACACCGAGCTGGACTCGCACGGTTTCGGCGTGCTCGAGGTGACCCCGGCGCAGACACAGATGGACTGGTTCTACGTCGCCGACGTCACCGACCCGGCGACCGGCGTGCGGCACGGCGTGTCGTTCGCCGTCCCGGCGGGTGGGCGCATCGAACCAAGGCCGACCCCGCTGCACTGACCTGGCACCACGCTCGCCGGGCGCGATCCCGTCAGGCGCCCTCGGCGCAACGCCTCGAGCGCGGCCGCTGCGCGGCTACTCCGCCCAGCGCTCTTCCAGCATCGCCGACACCTGCTCGGCGAAGTCGCCGACCGCGTCGTCCCCGGTGACCCGCGCGTCCTCGGCCAGCGCCGACCAGCGGTTGATCAGGGCCTCCGAGCGCGGCACGGACAGGCCGTGTTCGCGCGCGGTGGCGATGCGGGTGTGATCGGCGGGCAGGAACCAGTACGTCGACAGCCACACCCAGATCAGGCGCGCCTCGAGGATTCGCTCGGCCAGCACGGTGTCGTCGGCCAGCGACGGCCACACCCCGACCACGACCGAGCGCCAGGCCTCGACCATCTCCCTGGCGCGGCTGCGCGAGAGCTCGAAATCGCACAGGCAACCCGGGAACGACACCAGCGCGTAGGCGATGTCGAGGGTGGCGTCACGGAAACCGCCCCACTCGTAGTCGAGGAACCGGGCGCCCTCGTCGTTCATGATCACGTTGTCGGGGCACAGGTCCGACGGGCTGAACGCGCGATACCGGCCGCCGGTGAACAGGCGGTTGCCGTGCACGATGCGCTCGGCGATCTCGCCGGGCACCTCGATGCCGAGTTCGGCCTCGAGCAGCCCGGGGACATCGGCGATCGCGGCCTGGGCCTGCTGGGCGATCCCGTCGACGCGATGCACCGAGTCGACCCGGCGCATCAGGGCGACGAAGTCCGGTTCGCGGCCGACGGTCGCCGCGTGCATCCGGCCCAGCGCCTGCGCGAACGCCATCAGCGCGTTGCGGGTGCCCGGCTCGGCGCGGGTCTGCAGCACGGAGGTGAGCAGCGCGTTGTCGCCCAGATCGGACAGCACCAGCAGCCGGTCGGGCACGCTGTGCGCGATCAGGTAGGCGCCGGGGCGCTGTTCGCGGCTCAGCGCGGTGGTGAACTGGTAGGACACCGCCTCACGCAGGAACGCCGCGTCGATGCTGGCGACTCCGGGCGCCATGCCACCGGTGCGGCGGTCCGAAGCGGTACCGCGCACCTGCTTCACGATCAGCGTGCGCGGCAGCGAGAAAGCGTTTTCCGCAACACGCACGCGTAGGACTGTCGTCCTACCACTGCCACTGAGCTCCATCGGATCACTCAGCTTCACCGCAGCACCCATTCGCTTTGTGAGCAACTGTTGTGCTGCGGACACGACGTCGGCGGCGCGTTCGGCCAATAGTGCGGTCATCGCCTCTCAAGCTACTCGTACCTGGTCACTTCTAGCGAGCGGTTACACAACCTTTCCGCGTCGCCCGGCGTGTTGGCACCGAGGTTGCGCGAGTGTGACTGTTCGCTTGACACACCCGACTGTCGTCGGGTTTTCTCATCGTCAACTGCTGTGCGCCACACCGCAAACCGGTTGAGTCGAAAGGTCTACCACAGTGACCGACACACCGTACGCCGCATCGAGCGATTCACCGGGTGGGTCGCCGCGATCCGGCGGTGGCGGACAGTTCGCCGAGGGCGCGGGCCGCCATGAGGGAGCGGGGCAGCCGCCCGCGTCCGGGTCCGGACCGAGCAGGCACGGAATGGCCGGTGGCGCAGGCTATCCGCAATTCGAAGGGCCCGGCGCCGCGCAGTACGGCGAGGAACCGCTCGAGCCCGCGCCGCCGATTGCCGGACCGGCCACCGCCACACCACAGTACGGGCCGGCGGGCACCGGTCCCGGTTACGCCGCGCCGCAGGCGAGACCGGACAATCCCGGTTACGCCGCCGCCCCCGCGCCCGGCGTGTCGGCCACCGGCGGCGGGCAGACGCCGGGTTACTACCATTCGGGAGCACAGGCACTCGATATCGGCCGCTCGCTGAGCTACGGCTGGGAGCGGTTCCGCACCAACCCGGGTCCGTGGCTGGGCGTCACCGCGGTCGGGGTGCTCATCTATCTGGCCGTCCTCGCGATCGTCCAGATCTTCGATCCCACCTCGCTGTTCACCGTGCTGTTTTTGTTCCTGATGGTCGCGGTAGGGCTGTGGCTGCTGCAGGCGGTGATGATCCGCGGCGCGCTCTACGAAACCGACGGTTACCCACCGGCTTTCGGGTCGTTCTTCCGATTCGTGAACGCGGGCAATGTCTTGCTGACGGCGCTGCTCGCCTTCGCCGCGACGCTGCTCGCCTCGTCGCTGTGCCTGCTGCCGGGCCTGGTCGTCGGGTTCCTGTGCATGTTCTCGCTGCACTTCGTCATCGATCAGGACTACGGTCCGCTGGAGGCGATCAAGGCGAGCGCGGTGCTGGTGCTGGCCAACCTGTGGGCCGCGCTGCTGCTCGCGCTGACGGTCACCCTGGTCACCATCGTCGGTGCGGCGCTGTGCGGGCTCGGCCTGTTCGTCGCCGGTCCGGTGTGCGCGATCGCGGTGACCTACTCCTACCGGATGCTCACCGCGGGGCCGGTCGCCCGGGTCTGAACCCCGGGGTCAGTGCTTCAGCGGGGTGCGCATCCCGATGGCCCGCTTGAACCGGCCGACCGGACCTTCCTCGTCACCCGCGCGCGGGCGCAGCTCCAGCACGAGGACGCCCGCGACGACGATACCGATCAGGTTCACCGCCAGCTGACCCGCCGACTCGAACGCGCGCTGCCACTGGCCGATCGTCGCCGCCACCACCGCGTACCCGGCGGCGGGCACCGTGGTGACGGAGATGAACACGCCGATCAGGGCCGCCGATTTCGCCGTCACCAGCGACAGCATGCCCGCCGCGCCCGCCAGGATCGCCACGACCAGCGAGAACGGCCCGACCTGGTAGATGAAGTCCACATCGTGGGCGCCCACGACGCCTTCGGTGGTGATCCAGCCGAGCCGCTCCCACAGCAGCGTCGCGGCCAGCGTGATCACCATCGCGGCCGGGAAGGCCACGGCCAGCGCGATCACCGAGCGCCGGGCCAGCCGCCAGTTGCGGCGCACCAGCGCCACCGACAGCGCCGCCAGCGGACCGAACTCGGGGCCGACCACCATCGCGCCGACGATGGTGACCGGGGAGTTCGTCGCCACACCGACCGAGGCCAGCAGGCAGGCGATGGTCAGGAACGCGACGAAGGTGGCGTTGAGCGAGGACTCCTCGTGGGTCTCCTCGAGCAGCTGCTCCCAGACCACAGCTTCGCTCGGGTCACCGGGCGCGGCCCTGACCGCCCGGTCTGCGGCATCGGAGAGCACCGCCTCGACGGGCCCTAGCGTGATGCCACCGGTCTGCTCGATCCCGAGGGCCTTGATGTCGGCGAGGACCTTGTTGGCGGCCTCACGCGCCACATCGGCCTGCACGAGATCGCCGTGTGGTTCCACGGCGATCCCGCGCGCGACCGTCAGATGGGTGACCCCCGCGTCGGCTTCGAGCGCCCGCACGAGGGCGTCGGTCTGCTCGGTCGGACTGATCACACGCAGATGCAGCACCGGTGGCCCTTCTGGTCGGTGCCGCCGGGGGCGACACAGGAACTGACCAGAAGGTACCGGCTACGGTCGGCGACCGCTATTTCTCGGCGGCAACGGCTTTCGGCGCGTCAGCGGGAGCCTTGCCGTCGCCCTTGACCTCGGGCTTGGCGTCGATGCCGGCTTCCTTGCGCTGCTGCGCGGTGATCGGGGCCGGCGCGTCGGTGAGCGGGTCGACGCCGCCACCGGTCTTCGGGAACGCGATCACCTCGCGGATCGAGTCCTCGCCCGCCAGCAGCGCGGTGATGCGGTCCCAGCCGAAGGCGAGGCCGCCGTGCGGCGGGGCGCCGTAGGCGAAGGCGTCGAGCAGGAAGCCGAACTTCTCCTGCGCCTCGTCGTGGCCGATGCCCATCACCTTGAACACGCGTTCCTGCACGTCGCGGCGGTGGATACGGATGGAACCGCCACCGATCTCGTTGCCGTTGCAGACGATGTCGTAGGCGTAGGCCAGCGCCGAACCCGGGTCGGTGTCGAAGGTGTCGATCGACTCCGGCTTGGGCGAGGTGAACGCGTGGTGCACCGCGGTCCAGGCCGAGTAGCCGAGGGCGACGTCACCGCTGGCGGTCGCCTCGGCGGTGGGCTCGAACATCGGGGCGTCGACGATCCAGACGAAAGCCCAGGCGTTCGGGTCGATGAGGTCGCACTTGCGGGCGATCTCGCCGCGCGCGGCGCCGAGCAGGGCCCGGCTCGATTTGACCGCGCCCGCGGCGAAGAACACACAGTCACCCGGCTCGGCGCCGACCTGCTTGGCCAGGCCCTCACGCTCGGCGTCGGTCAGGTTCTTGGCGACGGGGCCGCCCAGGGTGCCGTCCTCGTTGATCAGGATGTAGGCCAGGCCCTTGGCGCCGCGCTGCTTGGCCCATTCCTGCCAGGCGTCGAGCTGACGCCGCGGCTGGCTCGCGCCGCCCGGCATGACGACCGCGCCGACGTACTCGGACTGGAACACCCGGAACGGGGTGTTGGCGAAGTAGTCGGTGAGCTCGGTGATCTCGATCCCGAAGCGCAGGTCGGGCTTGTCCGAACCGAAGCGGCGCATCGCCTCGGCGTAGGTCATGTGCGGGATCGGGGTCACGATGTCGTGGCCGACCAGCTTCCACAGCGCGGTCAGGATGTCCTCGGCCAGCAGGATCACGTCCTCCTGGCGCACGAAGCTCATCTCAAGGTCGAGCTGGGTGAACTCGGGCTGGCGGTCGGCGCGGAAGTCCTCGTCGCGGTAGCAGCGCGCGATCTGGAAGTAGCGCTCGATGCCGCCGACCATCAGCAGCTGCTTGAACAGCTGCGGGCTCTGCGGCAGGGCGTAGAAGCTGCCCGGCTGCAGACGCGCGGGGACCAGGAAGTCGCGGGCGCCCTCGGGGGTCGAGCGGGTCAGCGTGGGGGTCTCCACCTCGATGAACTCGTGGCGGGCCAGCACGTCGCGGGCGGCGGCGTTGACCTTGGAGCGCAGCCGGATGGCGTGGCCCGGTCCTTCGCGGCGCAGGTCGAGGTAGCGGTACTTGAGGCGGGCCTCGTCGCCGGGGGTCTCGTCGAGCTGGAACGGCAGCGGGGCGCTCTCGTTGAGTACGACCAGGTCGGTGACGTTGACCTCGATCTGCCCGGTCGGCAGCTCGGGGTTCTCGTTGCCGTCGGGACGCTGCTCCACCACACCGGTGACCTGCACACAGAATTCCGCGCGGAGCTTGTGGGCCTGTTCGGCAGCTTCGCCCTCGCGGAAAACCACCTGGGCCGCCCCCGGGGCGGGGGGGCGCTAGCTTAAGTTGACGCCCCCCGGGGGACCACCCCCGGGCCCCCCCCCCGGGGGGGGGTGGGGGCGCGGCGGGGGGCCCCCCCGCGGGGGGTGGTAGGGCCCCCCGCGCGGCCCCCCGCGCACC
>NZ_JBHXMY010000365.1:0-6121 GCF_042720195.1 Nocardia sp. NPDC058497
CAGCGCAGATAATACTATCGGCGAGGAATTGACCGTTTCCAACCGCGCGGCAATCACGTATTACCCCCCCGCCCAGGCCGGCAAATGGTGCTCCATCAATGTCGAGATGAAGAACGGCAGCATGGAAATCGGAATAAACGTTCAACCGAAGCCGGAAAGGTCGATCGGGCGCCATCCATGCGATATCGCCAAGGACCTCGCATCCATGCTCGCTCCGACTATTCAGCCCGGAAGCTAAGGAGACCTAATATTCTTGAGGGGGCAATGTGGCGACACCGCTGGAAAATATAATTCAAGAAGCACAGAATGGCGACTTGAGCGTTTCGTTCAGTACTGATGTTCGGGTCAATGCCGACGAATTCGTTTATATGGAACGAGACTGTGAAGCATTCCTCGATGAAATCGAGAACCTACAGCGGCAGGCCATGGCTATCGCCAACCGAGAAAAATGGGGTCTCGGCGAAACAACACCCGGCCTGACGTCGGCATCCACTTTGGTGGGCCGGTTTCGCAGTAAAGCAGGAAAGGTTGGTTCGACATCAGATTCTGACAACAATCTCAACGATATCCTCCAGCAGCACCACGATATCGTCGTCGACATCCGAGACCTACACCGCGAGATCGCGAAACGCTACATGGCAACGGACCAAGAATTCGCCGCCCGTTATAACGAACTCTCCGCGAATGTTCCGCCATCAGCGATAACCTCCACGGAAGGACTCGCCTGATGGCCGGTAACGAGAATCCCCGAATTGGCGAGCCGGAAAAGCCCAACTCATGGGAACACTGGGCGATCTACCGAGCATTCAACCCGCTCGACACAACCGAAGCCAATAACGCGAGGTCCGAATACCAGAAAATAGCCTCGGATTGGTCCGCCGCCGTCGAGATATTCGCCGCCCGGATCCGCCGCTCGAGCACATCGGCCTGGGAAGGCGCAGCGGCAACGGCCTCCCAGAATGCCATTGCCGACTATGCGACGCGGGCACTCGAGCTGACTCCAGCGTTGAACGCGTTGGCGCAACGAGTCACCACCACAGTCAACGGCGTGAACAACACGCGCAACAACGTCGACGAGCCGCAGAACATGCCCGACAGCATCTGGAATCTGGATGGCCATGATTTCTTCTTCGCCGAACCGGGATACCGCTCGATGACCGCGATCAACAAAGCCCGCGATGAAGCACGCGAGGCGATGCAGGAACACTACGTCAAAGATTTTGTTGACGCCGACGGGCAGATTCCCATCCTGCCGCAACCCGAGAGCCCGACCTCACCGTTGACCTCATGGAAGCCGACCGGCGGCGGTTCGGGCGCCAACGGCGGAGGCAACGGCGACAGCTCGAATCCGGGCGGCGCGAACGGCGGTAACCCGGGCGACGAGACCGCGCCGACCACCGAAGACCCCGCCGATACCGAGACACCCACCGACACAGACGATTCCAGCGACGACGACACCACGGACGACACCAATCCATCGACGACCGAGGACGCGGAATCGCCGGACTCGACATCACCTGCGTCTACCCCGGAGACGACCTCGGCGGGAGTCAACCCGGCGGGGACGCCGGGTGCGGGTTCACCCGGTGCCGGTTCACCTGGCGGCGGCAGCCCAGGCGGCGGGAGTCCAGGCAGCGGCAGCCCAAGCGCCCCCGCGCCGGGCGGGGTCACCGCTGGATCACCGACCGCTGCGAGAGTGCCGACCGGCGCAACCGCCGCAGCGGGCGGAGGTGGCACCGGCCGAGCGGGTGCACCAGGCATGGGCGGCATGGGCGGCGGCCGTGGCGGCGGCAAGTCCGAAGACGACGAGACCCATCAGATCCCGGACTGGCTGAAGAACATGGAGAACACCGAGGAACTACTCGGTGAGCTGCCACGCACAATTCAGGGTGGCGTGATCGGCGGGAACGTAGATGAGTGAATGGACTTGGGAGCCTGACGATTTCGCGGCTCTCTGGTTGAACGACGCGCACGATCGGTTTCCGGGTCCACTCGGCTACACCAGTCGCATCCCCACCCTCAGCGAGGAACGAGCGCACCGAGCAGCGGTGCACGCACGGTATGACCGCGAGGAGACCGAGCTGATCCAGCTCGCCTTCCATACCTTGAGCACCTGCGAATTGCAGATCAGGATCGTCGGCGAGTCGACCCGCCTCGGCGGTGGCCGACGACGAATGTATCGACTGCTCGGCGCGCAGACCGCCCATCACGCGGTCCTGCTGTCCCAGACTGTCACCGATGACGTCGAGGAGCGCATTCGGTGCAGGCTGTTCCGGCCGGACAACCTACCGGGCCGGATCGCCAAACTGCTGCCCGAGTTCGCGGCGGGGCGCTCATCGAGCCGAACGTTCCACATCGACGACATCACCTCAACACGACGCGGCAACGACGGCTATCGGGACTCGCCCAGCAAGCAGTTCGAACGCCTTCTCGGCCAGCCGCGCGACGGCGGTGGAATCGCCGAACTACTGCCCGGCCCACTCGATGCCCGGTCCGACTCCTGGTACAGCGCACAGTGGTTCGACCTCATCGAAGACGGCCGCTATCTGCTGCAACGCGACCGTGACCAGGTGCAGGTCCGACCGATCGCCAACGACGACCTGCGCTCGCTGTTCGCCACCTGGATCGACCGAACCCGCAGCAGGCTGCGTGAGCGGGAGAACGAACACGCCTGGTGAACAAGGCCGGTACGGGTACGAACGCGATGGACGACAGACAAGGACTTGCGGTGGATAACTGGGGGATTTCGGAGGTCTTCGCGGGCTACGGGATCGAGCGGGTCCTCGGCCGAGGCGGGATGGGCACCGTCTACCTCGCCAGGCATCCGAGGCTGCCGCGCCACGTAGCGCTCAAGATCCTCAACTCGGACCTGCTGGGCGACAACGAGATACGGCAGCGATTCGAGCGTGAAGCCGACCTGGTGGCGCAACTCGAGCACCCGAATATCGTCGCTGTGCAGGATCGCGGGTTGGAGGGGAAGAACCTGTGGATCGCCATGCAGTATGTCCCCGGCTCCGACGCCGGAGCACCCGGCATGGTCGATCCGGCCAGGGCGATCCGAATCATCACCGACGTCGCCGCGGCCCTGGATTTCGCGCACAGCCGTGGCATCCTGCATCGCGATGTGAAGCCGGCGAACATCCTGCTGTCCAGCCCGGAACCCCATCAACCCGAACGCGTGCTGCTGGCAGACTTCGGTATCGCCCGGCTCCGCGATGACGTCAACGGCCTCACCCAAACCGGGACGTTCACCGCCACCCTGGCCTACGCCTCTCCCGAACAACTCGCCGCCGTCACCCTGGACCACCGCAGCGACCAGTATTCCCTGGCCTGCACGCTTTTCACGCTCCTTACCGGCACCGCGCCCTTCGCAGCGACCAACCCGGTCGCGGTGATCGGAGCGCACATGTCCGCACCCCCGCCCCTGGTTTCGGAACGACGTCCGGGGTTGCCACCCGGACTGAACATGGTCATCCAGCGAGCATTGGCCAAGAATCCGGCGCATCGGTTCAACTCCTGCACCGAATTCGCGCAGGCAGCGGCCCAAGCGATGACCAATCGGAGTGTTGCACCGGTAGCGAGTCCACCGGCGGCGCCGACATGGACACCGGAAATGCTGGCGAATGCACCAACCGCGGTGGCCCCGCCGGGCAGCTTTGTCGCTGATCGAGGATGGGAGCGTCGCATACCGCCGAAGCCGCCAACGACGGCGAGTGGTCGCGGCGCCCTGCTGATGGCACTGTGGTGCGCATTCTTCTCGCTCGTGCTCAGCACGCGAGGATTGACCTATTTGACAGATTGGTATGGCCCCGTTCTGGGCGGAGCGCTTCTGTTGGTGGTGCCCCTTTCCCTGTTCCTGGGATCATGGCTGGGCCGCCTCGCCGGATCCCGCGTCGTGTGCATAATCGGCCTGGCGATATGCGCAGCGGGCGGTCTACTGACATCAGCGATGGGTTCTTCAACGTTCTTGAAATTCGCAGCAAGTGCTGTGATCGTCATGTCAGCTGCGATGGTGATGAGCCAGGCCTTGGCAATCATCGCCAACGCTCCGCCGACGCAACGACGGGGTAGTGATTGGCGGGTGGCGACTGCACTCGCCGGAGTACCCATCGTGCTGGTAGCAGCAGTTGAGCTGCTCTACACACTGCGGCAGCAGGGCTGGTGGGATTGGTGGTCGGAATTCCACCTCCTACAGCTCCCGATAGCGTCACTGACGCTGCTCGCATTGCTTTTGATCATCATGCGGGTCCCATCGAATCCGGTTCACTCGAATGAAGTCACCCCGCTGGCCTGGCTTATCGGCGGAGGATCAGCGGCGGTCTCGCTATCCATTCCGATTATGTACACGTTCAATGAGAGCCCCTTTGTCCTGTGGGTTTTCGGGTCACTCGCGATCATCCTCGTCGCGTTAATGATTCGCCCGACGACACGAAGCCCTAGCGCTCCCTGACCGGGTTACCCCGACCGTTCCGACGAACCATTTCGACGATAGCGATTGGCCAGGTATGCCTCGACCGCAGCCTTGGTTGATCGCCACATTCCGTCGGAACCCTGGTGCGCATCCAGCCGGCCCCGCAGAGCAGCTTGACGCAAGGCGTTGTAGCTGACGTCATCGTCGGCGAGCGATTGCAGTGGTACCAGGCGGCGCGGACCCGCGATCCCAGGCACCACGAAGCGGTGCAGGTTATCGATCACGCTGCGGGCGATCAGTTCGGCGAGCAGACCGTAGTCGCCACGATCTGCTCGCTGCAATGCCTGCAGGTACTTCGCTCGGTCGCGCTTGAAGATGATGGCAGGTGGGAAGCCCAGCCGAACGAGAACGAGGTTGAGCACGAGACGACCGGTTCGGCCGTTCCCATCGAGAAACGGGTGGATGCGCTCGAACTCGCAATGGATCTCCGCCAGCCGCACAGGGATGTCCTGCGCAGCGACGCTGCCTGGACCGATGATGCACAGAGCAGCGCCAAATGCGTTCACCGCGTCGACCCACGACCTGACGCGCCCGGGTACCTCGACCCACGGCGGCGGCTTCGTCCCCTGCGCAATCGGATGAATGTCGTGCTCCCGGAACCCACCAGGGCCTTCCGCGGGGCGGGCCTGCGGGTGCGGTGAGACCTCCCAGACGTGGCGCATTGCTTGCTCGTGAACTCCACGCACCTCGGTGACAGTGATCAGTTCATCGCCGCCATAGCCATCGATCGAGCTCGCCTGGGCATAGACCCACTGCGCGGCTTCGCCGTAACCGAGAACTTCGAGGTAGTCGCTGAGCGGTTTGGCGCCAACTGCCTTGCCGTGCTCCAGCAGGGCCTCCACCTCGCGCAGCACCAACGTATTGCCTTCGATAGCAGTCGAGTTGTGCGCTTCCGTGTGCCAGATGTCGTCCCAGATCGCCGCCGCTTCAGCAGGTAGCGGCATGCCGCCGTAGCGACGTAGTTCAGCCAACGACTCAGCGAACCGTGTGAAGATCGTGCTTCGGCTGGGTCTACCACGGACCACGGGTGAGCTCCTTCCAGAAAGTGTCGCAGTGAATGTCTATCTAAATGTACAGAACACTTTCGCAAAGTTGATACAGCAGGTGCCGACCTAAATGTTTAGATCAACTGTGACGCTGCGTCTGGTCCTCGGATCTCCGGCATCGACAGTCTTCCCACCACCAAACCTGCCCACGCTGCACGATCAGGCCGCTTCAGTCCAGCCAAGTCGACCGGCGGTAGTACTCGGACTCGGAGTCGTAGTCACCGTCCGATGGCGCGACCGTCGATCTGGCCTCCCGCGCCGCCCTCGCACGTGCGACGGCCGCCCTGATCTCGGCCTGCCGCTGTTGCTCAGGAGTCATGTTCGGATCCGGCACGAAGGCTACGGGCCCGGACGGCTGTGCCTGCACCGCCGTCGCGGGTGCCACCTCATGTGCAGGATCTTCCCTCCCCTGTCCCGGTTGCGGCTCAACAGTTTCTGCGTTGTCGTCTGCGGAATCCTGCTCGGCGAGCTCACGCAGTTGCTGGGCAGCCTCGACGGCGAACTGTTCCGCGCTGAGAGCGGTCTGGCGGTTGATCTCGTCGATCTCATCCATCAGCATCGCCGAGCGCCGCCGGGCCTCGGCCGCGATCTGCGCACACTCTGC
>NZ_JBHXMY010000366.1:0-4453 GCF_042720195.1 Nocardia sp. NPDC058497
TTATGTCACCATGGCGACGTCGAAACAAGCGGGGGGACGCCCCCGCGAGCAACGGGTAGACACCTCGATCGCGGCGGCGGTGCGCGTCGTGATCGAGAAGAGCGGTTACGCGGGGCTGACCGTCGACGCGGTCGCGGCAACCGCCGGAGTCGGCAAAGCCGCGATCTACCGCCGCTATGCCACCAAACAGGAGATGATCTTCGCGGTCCTGCTGCACGACCTGCGCGAAGAATCGCCCGCCGACACCGGGACACTGCTCGGCGATCTGAGCGCGCTGACCGAGCGGATCGCCGAGCAGGTGCGCGGCCCCGGATCCGACACCCTGACCGGCCTGCTCGCCGATATCCGCGCCGATCCCGAGCTGCGCACCCGCTTCGCGGAGACCTTCCTGGCCGTGGAACGCGGCATCATCACGACCTTGCTCGACCGCGCGATCACCCGCGGCGAACTGAGCCACCGGCCGGACGCGGTGCTCGTCCAGGCATTGCTGCTGGGTCCGCTGTTCGCATGGCTGGTCATGCTCGACGAAGACCCTACGCGTGCAACGGAACTCGCCCATCTCGTCGCCACCATGGCCACCAACGCGCTCACCGGGAACCTGCTGCCGACCGCGACCTGGTCGCAGCCCGTCACCGCTGCGGATGCAGAACCAGGACGGTGATCTCGCTGGGCGCGAAGACCCGCAGCGGCGGACCCCAGTAGCCGGTCCCGAGAGGGGTGTCTCGTGGGGTGTTGTTCGCGTGCCTGCTCCGGCCCGCGACGACCGGCTGGTCGAGCCGAACCAGGTAGTGGAACGGCCAGATCTGACCGCCGTGGGTGTGCCCGGAGATCTGCAGGGCGACACCGGCCGCGGAGCTGTCGGCGATCTGCTTGGGCTGATGGGCCAGCAGGACGACCGGCAGATCCGGGTCGGTGCCGGCGAGCGCGGCGGGCAGGTCGGGACCGTGGCCGGGCAGACCGGTACCGGTGGGATCGTCGATACCGGCGACGACCAGCCGGTCACCGTCGCGCTCGACGGTCCGGTGCGCGTTGTGCAGCGGCTGCCAGCCGATCGAGGCCATGTGGCCGATCCAGCGTCTACTTAGATCTCATATTCTCCGCCACTGACGTTGCAGGAGCTAGAGACCCAAGTACTGCACGGCTACCTGCAACACCTTGCGAGGCTGCAGGTTCGACCGTGTCCCACACCGACGCTTGTGGCGCAGGAACATTCTTTATCTGATTCACCCCCACCGGCGGTATCGCTACGGGAACACTACGACGGACCCGACGATGGCGGGGACTGCTCGGTGTTGGACTGGTCTTGTCGCGGCATCGGCGCACCGGCGCATGCTCGATTACCCGGACCTCCGGATTCCGGCCGCGCTTGCGAACAGCTTTGCCGCGCCCCAACAACGCGCGTTTGGCCAGATTCACACCCGCCACATGATCACGATTACCACCAACCTCGCAGCGCACACACCACGCCCGGTGGTAACCACCGGGGCGAGAGAGCGGTTCGTCGCAGCCCGGACACAACGCTGACGAACCGCGAGCCGGAACCGATACCACCACGACACCCACCCCGGCAGCAGTGTGGGTGAGCGCTTCGACAGCTTTGCCGCGCGCGGACTGCGCTGCCCGATTGTTGTTCACCCGGCCGTGTCCGCGAGTTTCCAGCGTCGTGAGGTCTTCCACCGCGATCACCTTCGCTCCCGCCGCGGCGGCGTAGTTTGTGACCGCGCGGCCGAAATGAAAGGCAAGTTCCCGGTTGAGGTTTCTTCGTTTGGCACCGACGGCGGTGCGGTGCCCGTCGAGGACCGCGATCTTCGCTTCCAATTCGGTACGCACCCGCGGCGGGGCGGTCGCGGCGAGAGCAGCCAACCGCGCTGCTTTGCGGTGCAGCAGTTGACCTTCGGCTTGCAGTCGCGCCAGCTTGATACCGAGGCCTCGGTCGTCATACGTCCAACCCTGATAATCCGAGACCAACCCGTCCGGGCTTTCGGTGGCGATCCCGGCGGCACCGAGGGTCGACGGTGACCAATCCACACCCACCGCGGTAGTCCCCGACATCAGATCGGCTGCGGGGACGTGTTCGGTGGCCGCGCAGCGCAGTAGCAGGCCTCGGTGGTCCAGGACAAGCGTCGGCAGATGCCACTCGGTGACCGCCCTGATGTTCAGGTGCGCCGGGATAGCGGCGGTCAACCGGACCCGCCGCCACTGCGCACGCCCTGTGGGGGTGGCGGTGGTGGGGAGTTTGACCGTCAACACCATGACACCGTCAGTGACTGTGACCTGTGCGAGTTGCTTATCGGCTGCGGAGAGCCTGGCCATCGCGCAGGTCCGTGGTGGTCGCTGCACGTCGGTGATCCGCAGGCGTTCGGTCTTCGCGTCATCGGCGCGTCGAGCGCGAGCGGTGAGCTGCCGTACTACGCCTCGGGCGAAACCCGACGGCACATACTCCGCAGCAGTGCTGGGTGCGGCCATTGCGCCGGTCTCCGGATCGAACCGGGCAGACAACGCCGCGATGACCGTGTCGCGGTAGAGCAACGTCCGCAGCGTTGCCATGGCTTGGGAGGTCACCACCCGCGTCACCCGCGACGGCGCATAGATACCGCCGGGGTAGGTCGGGTTCCAGCCCAGACGCGCAGCGGCGACATGGCCTTGCAGCGGGAGTTTGCGATCTTGACTGTCGAGCCCGGCATCGAGGACGTCGAATGTGTCCGGTTGCCACAACCGCGACACCTCGACCTTAACGCCGACCACCGACAAGTACCGCTCGATCCACGTGACACCGAACCGGGCCAACCGATCTCGCCACACCACCCGAAGTAGAGAGCCTAGCGCCGCCGGATCGACCGGGCACCGCCCTGTCCGGGATATGGCGTTTCGACGACAAGTCGCTCACGGTCCGCGCCTCGGCGGGTTCGACCGTGACCGTCAACGCGCCGGTGACCGGCACCGACGGTGCGACGGCCGCGGTCGAGATCACCCTCGACCATGCCGAGAACGGATTCTGCGTCTCCCGTATCGACCCGGCGGCCTGAGATTGTCGAGTCGAAGAGAGCTGCGTCACATCGGTTTTCGATGTGCCCCCACGATCGGGGGCGCGCTATGCTGCCCGGCAGGATCCGCCCGCAGACTGTCGTGTCGCGGTCGGGTGGAGTGGGGAGCGGCGGTGCCGCACAACGGAAAGGTCTGAACTCCGATCATGCTTGGCGTAACTGTGGGAGGGGCGCAGGAGCGCCGACCCAGAACCAGCAGACTCCGGCGCACCATGGCCGGCGCTGTCGTGACCGCGCTGTTGCCGCTCGGGGCATCGGTGGCCGCGGTGGGTCCCGCGACGGCGGATGCCGACCCGTCGGCGATCGACTTCCGGGTCGATTCCTCGATGGGCACCATCAACACCCGCATCATCCGGGCGGCCGACGGCAACACCGACCGGGTGGTCTACCTGCTCGACGGTGAGCGCGCCGAGGACGACCTGAACGGCTGGGAGAAGCACACCTCCATCCCGGCGCAGATGGCGAAGTTCAACATCAATGTGGTGATGCCGGTCGGCGGGCAGTCCAGCTTCTACGCCGACTGGGAGCAGCCGAGCAACTTCTTCGGCGTCAATCCCGACGGTTCGGCCCTGCCGAGCGCGGACTCCGGGTCGGCCATCGGCGGTTGGGAGGACACCAACGGCAAGGTCACCACCTATCAGTGGGAAACCTTCATCACCAAGACGCTGCCCGACGCGCTGAAGAGCAGGCTGGGCTTCAGCTCGACCCGCAACGGTGTGGTCGGCCTGTCCAGCGGTGGCAGCGCGGCGCTGCTGATGGCGGCCTACCACCCCGAGCAGTTCACCTACGCCGGTTCGCTGTCGGGCTACCTGCACATGTCGATGCCGGGCATGCGGGAGGCGCTCGGCGCGGCGATGATCGCCAGCGGTGGCTACAACATCGAGGCGATGGCGCCCGCAGGCAGCGAGAAGTGGCGGCGGATGGACCCGTACGGGTTCGCCGAGAAGCTGATCGCCAACAACACCCGCCTCTACATCTCCGCGGGTAGCGCCAAGCCTGCCGACCAGGACCTGTCCTCGATCGACGCGATCACCCAGGGCATGCCGCTCGAGGCGATCGCGCTGGCCAACACCCGCTCGTTCGAAAAGCGCATCACCGCACTGGGATACACGAACGTCAGCTACGACTTCCCTGACATCGGCATCCACAACTGGGGTACCTGGGAGCAGGTCGCCATTCGCCTGATGCCCGATATGGCGCGCAATATCGGCAAGCCGCTGCCCGCCGGTGCGCCGCCTGCCGGTGGTGAGCCGCCTGCCGGTGCTCCGGGTGGTCAGCCGCCCGCCGGTGGTCAGCCGCCTGCCGGTGAGCCGGGGAAGTAGTCAGTCCCGTACGAGAAACCGCCGTTGCTTCCCTGGGCGGGTTCACTCGGTCGTGGGGACACGCACAAAAGTGTGGTGGGGGCGACC
>NZ_JBHXMY010000366.1:4463-6109 GCF_042720195.1 Nocardia sp. NPDC058497
TGGGGGGGGGCGCGCAGAGGGCGCCCCCCAACCACCCACCCCCCGCGCCCCCCCACGACCGTGTCGTTTTCAGAGGACGTGGAACGCTTCGGCGACCAACTGACCCGGCTGGTCGATGCCGGAGTCGCGGTAAAGGAAGCAGCCGAGACGCTCGGGATCCAGCGCGCCCGCGCTTACGCGGTGCTGCGTGCGGTCGGCCGCAGCACCGGCCGATCCCGGTCCCGGCGACCGGCACCGGACCTGGCAGTGGTGGTGGCGGTGTTCGAGAAAACCGGCTCGATGAACCAGGCAGCGAAAGCGGTCGGTGTGTCCCATTCGGTCGCCCGCCGGATCCTGGTCACCGCCGGCCTGGTCGCCGTGCAGCGAGCCGTTCGAGGCAAACCCGAAGCCAGACAACGGTTCCTGGAGCTGATCGACGCGGGTTGGTCGGTGGCGCGAGCGGCGCGGGAGGTCGGGGTCCACTCCCGGACCGGCGAGGACTGGGGAAACGGCATCCGCCGCGGCAATGACAAGCGGATCCGCCCCGACGGCACAGTCGTCGATTACCGCACCGGCACCACCACCCGGTACCAACAGGCAGTGACCGCCACCGCCGAGCCCGCGCCCATCGATGCCCGCTACCTGTCTCTGACCGACCGGCTCGCCATCGCCGACGGACTAGCGGTGAACATGACACTCACCGCGATCGCAGCCGGGATCGGCAAGGACAAGTCGACGGTGTCGCGGGAGGTCCGCGCTCACCGAGTCGCGGGCCGCTATCTGCCGTATCGGGCTCATCGAGCGGCTGCCGCGGCACGCGCGCGGCCGAAACAGTCCAAACTGGTGACCAACCAGGCTTTGCGGGCCGAGGTCACCGAAGGGTTGCGGAAACGCTACTCACCCGAGCAGATCGCCGGTCGGCTCCGCAAGGACTTCCCCGACGACGAAAGCATGCGGGTGAGCCACGAAACGATCTACCAGGCCCTGTACTTCCAAGCCCGCGGTGGGCTGAAACGCGAACTGGTGCAAGCACTGCGGTCCGGCCGGACGCGCCGCAAACCGCAGCGGTCACCGGACCGGCGCAACCCGCGGTTCGTCGACGACATGGTCATGATCAGCGACCGGCCCGCCGAGATCGCAGACCGGGCGTTGCCCGGGCACTGGGAAGGCGACCTGATCATGGGCGCAGGCAACCAGTCGGCGATCGGCACCCTGGTCGAACGCCACACCCGCTACACGATGCTGGTCCACCTGCCCGGCGGTCACGACGCCGAAACCGTCCGCGACGCGTTGATCGCCACGGTCTCGACCCTGCCCACCCATCTGCGAGGGTCGCTGACCTGGGACCAGGGTGTCGAGATGGCCCGGCATAGGCAGTTCTCGATGGCCACTGACATGGCTGTCTACTTCTGTGACCCGCACTCGCCCTGGCAGCGTGGCTCCAACGAGAACACCAATGGTCTGCTCCGCCAGTATTTCCCGAAGGGCACCGATCTGTCGGTCCACAGTCCCGAAGACCTCGAGCACGTCGCCCAACAGCTCAACGGGCGTCCACGCAAAACGCTCGGCTGGGATACCCCCCCCCCCGCGCGGGGGGGGGTAAAGAACCGGTTTACACAGGGGTTGGGGGCGCCCCCCGGAACACCCCCCCAACACCCCGCCCGGGG
>NZ_JBHXMY010000367.1:0-6106 GCF_042720195.1 Nocardia sp. NPDC058497
CGTCGGCGACGCCGCACTGGCCGACGGCCCCGGCGGCGTGCCGCTGCGAATGGCGTGCGCGACCGGCAGCCCGATGGCCTGGCGAGCCGGCGACGCCATCGCCGCGCGCCTGACCGGCCGACCGGTCCCCGACGAGCAGATCGGCTATGCCTCGCAGTGCATCAGCCTCGGCCGCCGCGACGGCATCGTCCAGAAGGTGACCTTCGACGATCAGCCGACCTCCACCGTGCTGACCGGCCGGATCGGCGCTCGCGTCAAGGAATTCGTCTGCGCTGGCGCCGGCTGGAGCATCGCCCACCCGACCCTGCTGATGCCGAGCCGTCGTCGCCGGGTCATCGCGGCCGGCGCCAGGGAGGACCGGTTCGTCAACTCGTGACGGGCGGCCGGCCACACCCCGGCGGCCGTCCATCGGCCGCTGCGCTGAACGTTCACTTTCCCGCCGATCGGTCGAAAATCGGGACGATCTGAGCGTTTGGCGAATGTTCAGCGCATGTCCCGCAGCACTGTCGGCGGACTTCGAGACAGGCCCTAGGCCGGCAGTCGCTCGGCCGCGGTGTGCAGCAGTTCGGCCGCCGCGGCCGGATCGGCGCCAAGCGGCGCCCAGAAGTCGGTGCCCGGGGTGGCTCGCAGGTCCAGGACCGGCGGGTTCAGCCAGTCGGCGTCGAGGCGCAGCTGCCAGGAGTGCAGGTGGGTGCGGGGGAAGGTGGCGGTGCGGTCGAAGAGGGGGTCGCCCAGGATCGGGTGGCCGATCCAGGCCAGCTGGACGCGGATCTGGTGGCGGCGGCCGGTGACCGGCGTGATGGCGAGCAGGGTGTGGTCGCCGTGGCGGGCGACGGTGGCGAACCTGGTCAGCGAGGGATAGTTCTTCGCGGGGAGCAGGTCGGCGTCGTCGACGAACCAGCGTTCGCCCTCGCGCCGGATCGCCTCGCGCGGGGCCGCGATCCGTACGCGGTTCTTGCGGCCGACACTGAGCGGCAGATCGATCGCGCCGCGCTCGGGCAGGTCGGTGCCGGAGACGATCGCCAGGTACGCCTTGCGGGCGGTCTGCTTGGTGAACTGCCTGGTCAGCTGCCCGTGTGCGGCCAGGTCGACGGCCAGCAGGACCAGCCCGGAGGTGACCTTGTCGATCCGGTGCACCGGGTACAGCTGGGTGCCCGCCGCCTGTGCCAACTCGACCAAGTCGGTGTCGTGCCGCTCACCGGTCACCGAGATCCCGGCCGGCTTGTTCAGCGCGAGCACGGCGTCGTCGGCGAACACGGTGTAATGCTCGCGCACGCTCTGCCAGTCCATCTCCACCACGACACCCTAGATAACGGTGTGCCGCCCGCCCGCTAGGAGGCCGCGCGCAGCCGGTGCGGGCGCAGCCGGTTGAAGCCGCGCACCCGCACGCTGCGCAGGTGCCGGATGGCGAATTCGGGATGACCGTCCAGCGCCTCGGCGGCGGCGTCGTCGACGAGGATGTTGCCCGGTCTGGCGACGCCGGTGAGCCGCGCGGCGATATTGACGACCGAGCCGTACAGGTCGCCGAAACGCTGCAGCACCTCGCCGTAGGCGAAGGCCACCCGCAGTTCCGGGGTGCCGCCGACCAGCATCGTCGATTCCTGGATGGCCAGCGAGATCCGCGCCGCGTCCGCTGCTGTCTCGGCCGCGAACATCACTTCGTCGCCGACGTTCTTGATCACCCAGCCACCGTTATCGGTGATCGCCGAGGTGGTGGTCGACTCGAAAGCCTCCAGCAGCGTGGACAATTCGTCGGGATGCAGGTGCCGGGTGAGCCGGGTGAAACCGACCATGTCGGCGAATCCGACGGCCAGCGTCCGCATCGAGTCGGCGCCCGCCTCGGCGTCGATCGCCCGGGCTGCCGCCGCCGCGAGATGCCTGCGCCACACATACGACTGCAACTGTTCGATGCTCGCCATCGTGGATTCGGTGGCTGTCCTGACGCGTTCGTCGAGCGGGATCGCCGGATCGGCCGCGGCGGCCCGCGCCTTGATCTCGGCCAGCACCAGGTCGGCCTGCCATTCGGCCAGCCGGGCCATGCCCTGGCCGATCGTGCGCGCCGCGGCGGCCTGCTGCCGGATATCGGAGGCGGCAACGACATTCATGCTGCGGAAGTTGGTGACCGCGGTGATGTCGATCTGGGTGTAGTCGACCTCGTTGTCCTCGTTCGCCGGGAACCCCAGCGCCGTCCACAACCGCCGCGACTCCGCCTCGGGCACGCCGGACTGCTCGGCGACCTGCGTCCGCGTGTAGCGCCGCGGCCCGCCGAGCAACGCCTCCTCGACGCAGCGCTGCACCAACTCGGTCATCTCGGCATCCGGCATAAGCGAAACTCTACGACGCGCGCTCGCGCCGCAGGTCAGCCCGACCCTACGTTGGAGACCATCACAAATGCGGGCCGTCCGGCTCGGCGGTGCCGACAGCTCGCCGGGTGACGCCCGGCACAGCCCGCCGCCGAGCGCAGTCGTGACCTGATGGGTTACCTGAATGTGAGCAACTGACGGGAAAAGTGCGTACTTGCCGGCCCGCGCGCGCCGCGCCGACACTCGGATCACCGCGACGGTCACCCGATCGCCGCGCAGTGATCGGAGCCGCAGATGACCTCAGTGCAACGACCCTCGGTGACCGTGCTCGGCACCGGATCGATGGGCAGCGCCCTCGCCCAGGCCTTCCTCGCCGCCGGATACCCGACGCACGTGTGGAACCGCGGCTTCGAGCGAACCGCGGCACTGGCCGCCGCGGGCGCGACCGCCCACCGCGACATCACCGACGCCGTCGAAGCGAGTTCGCTGATCATCGCCTCCCTGACCACCTTCGCCGCCACCCGCGAGAGCCTGGCGCCTGCGGCCGATGTCATCGCGGGCCGCGACATCATCACGCTCAACAGTGGAATACCACTCCAGGCAAGGGAATTCGCGCACTGGGCGCACTGCGCGGGCGCCCGCTACCTCGGCGGCGCGATCAAGAACGTGCCGTCGGCCGTCGGCGATCCGGACACGCTGCTGTACTTCGGCGGCGACCGCGAGGTCTTCGACCACCACGCCGGCACCCTGCGCACCCTCGGCGGCGACCTCGAATTCCTCGGCGCCGAACCGGATCTGGCCGCCCTCTACGAATCCGCCGTCGGCGCCACCCTGCTGCCCGCGCTGCTCGGCTTCCTCGACGGCGCGGCGATCCTGGCCGCCCGTGGCTTGCCCGCGCGGACCATGGTCCCGTATTCGGTGAAGTGGCTGCAGATGATCGAGTCGCTGCTGCCGATCCTGGCCGCGGAGATCGACACCAAGGACTACACCCGGCTCGGCTCGAGCGTCGAGTTGTTCCACACCGCCCTCGTCGACGACGTGCAGCTGGCCGCCGAATCAGGGGTCGTCCTGTCCTGGCACTCCACCATGCACGACCTGCTGCGCCGCGCCGTCGACGAGGGCCGCGGCGACCAGAGCATCACCGCCCTGTTCGAATTGATCACCGCGGCACGGTGAGCAGATCTCACCCACAACGTGTGACGCGCGGTCCCATCCAGTCGACCTAGCGTGACCGCATGGGCTCAGTCATCGGTGATCTGCTTCCGCTGGCGGTGGGTGTGGCGATCTCGCCGATCCCCATCGTCGCCGCCATTCTCATGATCCTGTCCAAGAACGCGGGCGGCGCGGCAAAGGGGTTCGCGCTCGGCTGGGTCGGCGGGATTCTGGTTGTGACCGCGGTGGTGACATTGCTCGCCGGGACGCTGGGCGGTTCGGGGGAGAAGGAGCC
This sequence comes from Nocardia sp. NPDC058497, assembly GCF_042720195.1. Lineage (NCBI taxonomy): Bacteria > Bacillati > Actinomycetota > Actinomycetes > Mycobacteriales > Nocardiaceae > Nocardia > Nocardia sp. NPDC058497. The sequence goes on from NZ_JBHXMY010000367.1 coordinate 3,751, forward strand.
GTCGGCGGTGGCGTCGTGGCTCAAGATCGTGCTGGGTGCGCTGCTTCTCGTGCTCGCGGCCGAACAGTGGCACGCCCGCTCGGACACCTCGGTGCCTGCCTGGATGCAGGCGATCGACAGCCTCACCGTGGTCAAGGCCGCAGGGCTCGGGGCGCTGCTGTCCGGGGTGAACCCGAAGAACCTGCTGCTGTGCCTGTCTGCCGGTGTGGTCATCGGTTCCGCTGGGCTGAGTGCCGGTGGTGACATCGTGGCGATCGCGGTATTCACTCTGCTTGCCTCGGTGACTGTGCTCGCGGTGGTTATCGGATACGCGCTGGCCGCCGACAAGCTGGGCCCCACCCTCGACAATGCCCGGCAGTGGCTGCAGGCCAACAATCACGCGGTGATGGCGATCGTGCTGCTGGTGATGGGCGCGGTCGTGGTCGGCAAGGGCGTCGGCGGACTCTGACGGTGAGGAGCTTGTCATGAGATCGCTGCCGGTCTTCACCTCACTGCACGGCTACCAACGCGCCTGGCTGCGGCCCGACGTCGTCGCCGGACTCACGGTGTGGGCGGTGCTGGTGCCGGAGGCGCTGGCCTACGCGTCGATCGCGGGCGTGCCGCCGGTCGTCGGCCTCTACGCGGCCGTCCCCGCGCTGGTCCTGTATGCCCTGGCCGGGAGTTCGCGGCATCTCGTCGTCGGCCCGATGTCGGCGACCGCGGCGCTGTCGGCCGCGATCATCACCCCGCTGGCGGGCGCCGACGGCGGCCACTACATCGCGCTGTCGGCGGCGCTGGCCATCGCGACCGGCATCGCGGGCCTGCTGGCCGGGCTGCTGCGGCTCGGTTTCATCGCCGCGTTCATCTCCGAGCCGGTGCTGAAGGGCTTCATCGTCGGCCTCGCCCTGACCATCATCATCGGCCAGGTGCCCAAGCTGTTCGGCGTCGACAAGCACGACGGCAACTTCTTCGAACAGGCTTGGGGCGTCATCCGCAATCTCGGTGACACCCAGTGGCGCACCCTGCTGATCGGCCTGCTCAGTCTCGCGGTCGTGCTCGGCGTGAAGCGCTGGCTGCCGCTCGTGCCAGGCTCGCTGCTGGCCGTGCTGCTCGGCATCGTCGCGGTGCAGCTGTTCGGGCTAGACGACAAGGGCGTCGATATCGTCGGGCACATCGACGCGGGTCTGCCGTCGGTCGGCCTGCCGGACGATGTCGGCTTCGACGACTATCTCGACCTGCTCGGCCCAGCGGTCGGTGTGCTGCTGATCGGTTTCGCGGAGGGACTCGGCGCGGCGAAAACCTATGCGGCCAAGTCGGGCTACTCGATCGACGCCAACCGGGAGCTGTTCGGCCTCGGCGCCGCCAATCTGGGGTCGGGTCTCGGTTCGGGCATGGTGGTGAACGGCAGCCTCTCCAAGACCGCCGTCAATGGCGGCGCGGGCGCGAAGACCCAGCTCAGCGGGCTCGTTGTCGCCGCGCTCACCGTCCTCACCCTGCTGTTCCTCACCGGCCTGTTCGAGAAACTCCCCGAGGCGACGCTGGCCGCGGTGGTGATCGCCGCGGTGATCGAACTCGTCGACATCGCCGCCCTGCGCCGCCTCTACCGGGTCTGGACCCAGCTGCTCGCCAGCATCTACGGCCGCGCGGCCCGCGCCGACTTCCTCGCCGCCATGGCCGCCATGTTCGGCGTCCTGCTGTTCGACACGCTGCCAGGCCTGCTCGTCGGCGTCGGCGTCTCGGTGCTGCTCCTGGTCTACCGGGCGTCCCAGCCGCACGTCGCCGCGCTGGCGAAAGAGGGCTCCCTGTGGCTGGATACGGCCCGCCACCCCGACCTCACCCCGCGTCCCGACCTGCTGGTGGTCCGCGTCGAATCCGCCCTGTTCTTCGCCAACGCCGACAACGTGAAGACCCGCATCAACGACCTGTGCACCGAGTCCACCCGCCTGGTCGTCCTCGACGCCGAAACCTCACCCGCCCTCGACGTCACCGCCGCCGAAATGCTCCTCGACCTGCGTAATGCCCTGGCGCGCAAGCGCATCGACTTCCGCATCGCCCGCTCGGTCGCCCAGTTCGGCGAAGTCCTCGGCTCGGCCGAAGCGGGCGACACCCCGATCGGCATCTACCCGACCGTCGCCGCCGCGGCGGCCGACCTGCCCGAACACCCGATGCCACGACCGAGGAGTACCGATGGGTGAGCTGTTCGTTCTGCTGATCCCGGAGATGATCGGCCTGATGGTCACCCCGGCCGCGATCGCCGGGTGCGTGCTGCTGCTGCAATCGCGGCGCCCGCTAGCCGACCCCGCGGCGGGGGGGGGCGCCGGGGGGGGACTCATACAACCAGGGGGGGGGGCGGGCCCGGGCGGGGGGGGGCCCCCCC
>NZ_JBHXMY010000368.1:0-6095 GCF_042720195.1 Nocardia sp. NPDC058497
CGCCATTCCAATAAGTAGTGGGCGAGGCCGGGCGAGAAAATCAGGGCGGCGTGGTCGAAGAGGTGGGTTACGGGGGGGGGGGGCCGGCGCGGCGCGCCCGGGGCCACCGTCGTGTTCGGGTCAGCCGCCGGTGACCACGCAGGATTCGCCGAAACGGTAGCCCCTGCCGACGCTCACATCGGCGCCGCGGCCGACGCCGCCCTGCAGCGCCGCCAGGCTGTGCGGGCCGCTGCTCGACGGCACCCAGTCGATGGTGGCGATGCCGTCGAGTGGGACGACCACGGCCAGCAGGGCGCCGTTGTCGTAGAAGGAGACAGGTTCGATGCCGACGCTGAGCCTGGCCACCAGATGGTGGGTGCAGCCGGTGCCGTAGTTGGTTGCCATCCCGACGCTGAGTCCGGGGTCGACCGTCAATTGCGAGACCGCCGCGGAGGCGGACGGTGAGCCGATCGTCATGGCCAGCAATGCCGTCCCGGTGGCCGCGAAGGCGAGGGCGAATTTCCTGTCACTCATATCTCACGTCCTTGTGCTGCGGGCCGGCCGAACGCGAGGCCGGCGAGTCGTGTTCAATCCTCACCCCATCGTGGGGGCGATGGTGGGAGAACACACGAAACGTTTGCTGCTCGCCGGGCCTCGGTGCGTATCGCTAGAGCCGCGACCAGAGTGCGGGCGTGTTCGGCGGCGTCCAGTTCGGGTCGTGGACGGTGTGCGCCTGCCTGCAGCTGTAGGTGACGCCCTGGTAGGTGACCTTGTCGCCGATCGCGTAGGTGGCGCCCTGCCGCCACGACGTCGCCGCGGGTGCGGTGGTCGTCGGGTGGTGGTGGGTGGTCGTTGCGGGTGGCGTGGTGGTTGCCGGGGGTTTGGTGGTCGGTGCGGGCGGTGTGGTGGTCGTCGGTTTCGTGGTCGTGGGTTTCGGGGTGGTCGTGCTCCCGCCTCCGCCGCCGATCTCGAGGTCGACGCAGCTGTAGAAGGCTGCCGCGGTGTCGCCGATATTCCACACCGCGCGCAATTTCTGGCGGCCGGAGTAGTTCGACAGGTCGACGGTGTGGGTGACCTCCATCGGCGGCTGTTCATTGCGGCCGTCGATCACCGCGATCCGCGTGTTCCCGATGAAATACTCCCAATTCAGGGTGCGATGATTGGCAGTGTTCTTCCACGTGAAGGTCGTGCGCCCGGATACTTTCTGCGGCACCCAGCCGAGACTGTCGTCATCGAGTTCCGGATACTTGTTCGCGCTGCAATTATTCAGGCCTTTCGGACCCTCGACACTTTGCGGTTCATATTTCACCGCACCACAGGAGACAATCCCCTTGGCGCATTGTTCCTGCCTACTGGCCGGGCCGGTGACCCAGCCGTGAGCGTTGGCATTCGCGGTGGGGACCAGCAGAGTGGCGAGGGGCGCCAAGGCCATGACTCCGGCGACGGACAGAATTCGACTTCGCACTATCAATACTCCTAGGAAACACACGGAGGGCGGCAGGGGCCGGCGTGCCGTCCGGGGAAACCATTTCGAGCGATGACGGTAGGTCGGCGAAGATCACCAGTCAAGGGTGGGAATAGCGAAAAATACGGCTACTCGCCGGTATTCGAAGCCCGCGCACGCTCGGTGCGAATTCAGCGAACAATTCCCCATTCGAACCAACCGGTTCGCACCTGCGGCAAACGAGCGGCTAAATCCCCAGTTCCCAGACTTTCGGAAGTTTGCCGGAAGTTGCCGGAACGCCGTTCAGTTGGCAACAAGGACTCTTACTTAGAAGACGGGCAGGACTCCGCCGCGGGCAGGCGAACGTTGCGCGAGTTCCTCGAAATTAGTCCGGTCGAAGAGATCGATTGCCCCGAGATCCGTGGTCATCGCCGCCGCCTTTCCTGGTTCCTCGAACGCGGCATCGACGACGTCACCGCCGAGGACATCGCCGCGGCCGCCGGCTGCTCCCGCGCGACGATGTACCGCTACGTCGGCGAGAAACCGCGCCTGGTCCGCGCGGTCATGGTCAGGGCCGCGGGCACGATCGTGCGGGTCGTGCTCTCGCTGCTCACCTGGCCACTGCCCGATGCCGCGGCCGAGCGTCAACTGGTCGAACGGTTCGTCGGTCCGGCTCTGCGCGCCCGCTGAGCGCGGATCAGGGCATCGGCAGCGGGGGCGTCTTCGGGAACTCGACCGGCAGCGCGGCCAGCGAACGGTGGAACGGGCCGGGTCGCCACACCAGTTCCTCGGCGGGCACGGCCAGTGTCAATTCCGGGAGCGCGTCGAGCAATTGGTCGATCGCGTCCTGCACGATCAGATACGCCACCGACTTGGCGGGGCAACCGTGCGGGCCCGCGCTCCAGGCCAGATGCGCCCGGTTGTCGACCACATCGCGGCCCGCGATGGCCGGATCGTTGTTGCAGGCCGACATGCTGATCACGACCGGTTCGTGCGCGGGCAGCCACATCTCGTCGATCAGGATCGGCTGCCGCGGATAGGTCATGCAGAAGTTGGCCAGCGGCGGGTCGGTGAAGAGCACCTCGTCGAGCGCGTCGCGGGTGGACAGGCTGCCACCGAGCACATTGCCCGCGAAACGAGCGTCGGTGAGCATCAACCGCAGGGTGTTGACCACCAGGTTCAGCATCGGCTCGATGCCGGCGCCGTAGAGCACCAGCAGCTGATGCACCATCTCCTCGTCGGTGAGCGCGGCCGGGTGGTGCAGCAGCCGGGTGGCGACATCGTCGCCCGGCTCGCGCTGCCGCAGTGCGACCAGGTCGGTCAGCGCGGAGGCGAGCAGGTTGTTGCCCGCTTCGGCGTCGTGGCCCTCGAAGATCTGCGCCATGCCGGTGGCGACCTGCGCCCCGATCTCCGGTGTGCAACCGAGCATCGAGTTCAGCGCCTGGAACACCAGCGGAAACGCGTACTGGCTCAACAGGTCCGCCGAGCCGGTCGCGCAGAAGCTGTTGATCAGCGGGATCGCGAACTGCTCGATGGTGGCGTGCATCGCGTACAGGTCGACGCCAGCGATGCCTGCGACATTGGCCTGCCGGTACCTGGCGTGCTCGGCGCCGGTGGTGCGCAGCGCGGCAGGGCGGAACTGCAGCATCGGCAGCACCGGGCAGTCCTGCGGGATGCTGCGCTGCCAGATCCGCGGATCGGCCGGGAAGTGCTCGGGATCGTTGAGGATCCGCACCGCCGTGCGGTACCCGATCACCAGCGTCGCCCGGATTCCCGGTGACAACTCGACCGGCACCACCGAACCGAACCGGCGCCGCATCTCCCGGTAAGCCGCCTGGGGATCGGCGGCGAACTCGGGCGCGTACATCGGCACCCGCTCGTCGGCCGAGAGGTCCACCGTCATGTCGCGTTTGCTTCCTGCCTGCGGAACAGGTACTCCGCCAACGTGATCAGCGCGCGCATGCCGTGGTCGCGGCGGCGGGCGTCGACGGCGACGACCGGGGTGTCCGGCGCCAGGTCGAGCGCCTCGCGCACTTCCTCGAGCGGGTAGCGCCGGAAGCCCTCGAACTCGTTGACCGCCACCGCGTACGGAACCCCGCGCTTTTCCAGCGCCGAGAGCACGTCGTCGGCCTTCTCGATGCGCCGGGTGTCGACGAGCACGAGCGCGCCCAGCGCGCCACGGGCCAGCTCCTCCCACAGCGGGGCGAAGCGTTCCTGGCCGGGCGTGCCGAAAAGATACAGCGCCAGTTGCGGATTCAGGGTGATCCGGCCGAAATCCAGGGCGACGGTGGTCTGTACCTTGCTGCCGAGCCCGGCCATGTCGTCGACGCCGATGCTCGCCTCGGTGATCGTCTCCTCGGTGCGCAGCGGCCTGATCTCGGAGACGCCGCACACGAACGTCGTCTTGCCGACGCCGAAATTTCCTGCGACCAGGATCTTCACCGACCGCGTCACGGTCTCCGCGACGTAGTCGACCTCACCCCGCGATGGCACGGAGACCATGCAGCACCTCCTTGATCAACGCGAGTTCCGGCTTCACTTCGGCCGGAGTCGGGCACTGTAGATGTCCGCTGTCGAGCAGATCGGACACGATGATCTTCACGACCGACGCGGGCAGATCCAGATACGCCGACAGTTCGGCGATGGACAGCGCGCCGCGGCGACTGGTGAGCGCGAGTACCCGGCGCTCGTCGGGCCGATGATCGGGCCGCGCGTCGGCGAGGGCGCGGACCAGGGTCACCAGGTCCAGTTCATGCGCGGCCCGCACCCGTCCGCCGGTGCGCACATACGACCTGACCAGATCGGGATCGCGCCTGCCGCGACTCATTACCTGCCACCGTGGCGCGGCGCGCTACCGATCTCGTGGCCGACGCGCGAGGCCAGTTCGTTCATCCGGTGCGCCACCAGCGCGACGTCGACGTCAGCGGTGGTGGCGACGCCTAGCAGCGCACCCACCCCGGCCGCGGTGATCATGATCATGCCCTCGTCGTACTCGGTCATGTTCTGGCGCACCACGTTCGACGATCCGCCGCAGAACTCGCCGAGCGCCTTGCCGAGCGAGCGCAGGCCGGAGGCCGCCGCGGCGAACCGTTCGGCGTCGTCCTTGGCCACGCCACGGGAGTGGGCGATCCGCAGTCCGTCATCGGACAGCAGCACCGCGAAGCGGACGCCGGGGATCTCCAGATCCTCGAGCAGCCACGCTAGTCGGTTCGTGCTATCGGCTACCGGTGTGCTCATCGGCTGTTCCTTCCGTGGTTCGCTCGGCCGCGGCGAGGCGACCGCTGCGGGAACCGCTGTGCCAGGCAGCGGCGAGGTCGGGGCGAGCATTGCCCGATTCGGTGGGCACTCCCGCCGAATCCGGCGCGACCGGCCTGCGGCGGCGCTTGGGCAATCCCCCACTGGTGATCTCGTGCACTTCGGCGCGGGGCCCGTCGGCCTCGACCGGCACCGGTACCGGAACATGCGCCGGCGCGGCCAGTTCCGGCTCCGGCAACCGCGGCGCGGCACCGCTGACCAGCAGTGCCGAGGGCACATAGACCATCGCCCGCATGCCGCCGAAGATGTTGGGACCGTCGACGTGGACGGAGAAGCCGTAGCGCCGCGCCAGCGCAGCGATACCGGGGAACCCGACCTTCGGCGCCGGTCCGAGATCATGGATGTCGACGGCGCGTTCGCCGCTGAGCACCTGGCGCGCGTCCTCGAGCTGCTCGGGGCTCATCCGCATACCCGCGTCATCGATGATGACGGTGACGCCGTGATGCCCCTCCTGGAAGCCGACCTCGACGAACGACGACGGCGGCGAGTAGCGCAGCGCGTTGTCGAGCAGGGTGGCCAGGGTGTGCACGAGCGGTTCGACCGCGCGGCTGATCACGACCCGATCGGACTGCCCCGACCGCACGCGCAGGAATTCCCTGACCCGCCCGGTGGCACCGCCCGCCACATCGGTGAGCGACTGCTGCGGCCAGCGACGGCCGGGCAGGCCACCGGAGACGATCACATAGGACTGCGCCTGCCGGATCATCTGCTGCACGGTGTGGTCGATCCGGGTCAGCGTCTCGTAGATGGCGTCGTCGCGATGCTCGCGCAGCGCGGCACTCACGACCGGGCCGAGGTCGGTGCCGAGGCTGACCACCGAGGTGCCGAACGAGCGCACCGCGGCGCTGGTGGCGGCCCGCGAGGACGCCGACAGCTCGGCCTGCGCGTCCTCCTTGGCGGCTACGACCTCGTTGAGCCTGCGCTGCTCGCCGTAGCGTTCGACCATCGCCCTGGTCTCCTCGGAGACCACACGCAGATCCTCGGCGTGACCGGTGGCGATCATCTGCAGCACCTGGCCGACCTGCGAATGGTGCAGTTCCACGGGCAGATCGACAGCCATCGCCGGGATCTCGTGCCTGCGCATCGCGTCGGTGATCGAGGGCAGTGTCGTCTGCGCCAGCTGGATCAGCGCGTTCTCCAACGCGACGCGCTCACGGATGGCGGCGTCGGCGCGCAGTCGCTCCTGGCGCTCGTTGCGCATGGCGAAGACCGTCACGGCCAGCGCGAGCAGCAACAGCGGCGCTCCGATGACGAGTAACAGCACCGCGATTCCTGAGTTCATCAGATCTTTCGTCGTCGTCGACCACACCACGCCCTGGCCGGTGGGCCCTCACCGGCCGACCCGGGAGGCATTCGC
>NZ_JBHXMY010000369.1:0-6029 GCF_042720195.1 Nocardia sp. NPDC058497
GTCAGGTGCCGCGGCGTAGGCGACGAAGGAGCAAGCCGCGGTGCCTGACCGACGGGACCGGCGGGGCCGCGACCTCGAGCGCGCCAGCGCTCCAAAGACATAGACTCAGCCCATGCTTGCCGAACAGGCCGCTCAGGCGATTGCCGAACGTACGGGAGTGCCGCGTCATCGCGTGGCCGTGGTGCTGGGATCGGGGTGGCAGGAGGCAGCGGCCGAGATCGGCGCGCCGCATGCCTCGATCGCCATGCCGGAGTTACCCGGCTTCGGCAAACCCAGCGCGCAGGGCCACGGCGGGATGGTCCATTCGGTGTCGGTGAACGACAACAACGTGCTGCTGCTGATGGGCCGCCAGCACCTGTACGAGGGGTACACGCCCCAGCAGGTGGTGCACCCGGTGACGGCGGCGATCGCGGCGGGCGCCGATATCGTGCTGCTCACCAATGCCGCCGGCGGGATCAGGCCCGGTCTGCAGGTCGGTGAGCCGGTGCTCATCGCCGACCATCTCAATCTCACCGCGCGCACGCCGCTGGAGGGCGCCCGATTCGTCGACCTGGTCGATGCCTGGGACCCGGAACTGCGTGCCCTGGCCAGGGAGATCGACCCCAGCCTGACCGAGGGCGTCTACGCCGGGCTCACCGGTCCGCAGTACGAGACGCCCGCCGAGATCCGGATGCTGGCCACGATCGGCGCCGACCTGGTCGGCATGTCGACGGTGCTCGAGGCGATCGAGGCGCGCTCGCGTGGGGCCAGGGTGCTCGGCATCTCGCTGGTCACCAATCTCGCGGCCGGTGTCACCGGTCAGCATCTGTCGCACGCGGAGGTGCTCGCCGAGGGCCAGGCCGCCGCGCCTCGCCTGGGCAAGCTGCTGCGCGGGATCCTGGAGCGCGTGTAGATGCTGCGCTTCGGGACCGCGGGCCTGCGCGGACCGCTGCGCGAAGGCCCGGACGGGATGAACGTGACCACGGTGACGCGGGCGACGGCCGGTGTCGCGGCCTGGTTGCGCGAGCGCTGTCTCGGCGGCGGTGCGGTCGTCGTCGGGCGCGACGCCAGGCACGGGTCGGCCGAGTTCGCGACCGCGACCGCCGAGATCTTCACCGCGGCAGGCTTCCCGGTGACGCTGTTGCCCGAACCGGTGCCGACACCGGTGGTGGCCTTCGCCGTCCGGCAGCTGGGTGCGGTGGCGGGCGTGCAGATCACCGCCTCACACAATCCGCCCGCCGACAACGGCTACAAGGTGTATCTCGACGGCGGCTCCCAGCTCATCGCGCCCGCCGACACCGAGATCGAGCGGTGCATCGACGCGGTCGTCGAACCTGTTGCGCGGGAATCTGTTTCCCCCTCCGGCGCCGAGCTCGTCGACCGCTATCTCGCGCGGGTCGCCGAACTGCCCGGCGTCCTCGGCGGCGAGGGCGGGCGGGCCCCGGTGCGCATCGCGATGACCCCGCTGCACGGCGTCGGTGGCGAGCTCGCGGTACGGGCACTGGCCGCGGCCGGATTCACCGACGTCCATGTCGTCGACGAGCAGTTCGCCCCCGACCCCGACTTCCCCACCGTCGCGTTCCCGAACCCCGAGGAGCCCGGCGCCGCCGACCTGCTGCTGGCGCTCGCCGAGCGGGTCGACGCCGATCTCGCCATCGCGCTCGACCCCGACGCCGACCGCTGCGCCCTCGGCGTGCCCGGCCCTGACGGCTGGCACATGCTGCGTGGCGACGAAACCGGTGTACTGCTGGCCGATTACGTGCTACGCACCGCCACCGCGGACCCCTTGGTAGCCACCACCATCGTCTCCTCGCGCCTGCTCTCGAAGCTGGCCCCCGCACGTTCGGCCCGCTACGCCGAGACCCTCACCGGCTTCAAATGGCTGGCCAGAGCGGGCGAAGGCCTCGTCTACGCCTACGAGGAAGCCATCGGCCACTGCGTCGACCCGGCCACGGTCCGCGACAAGGACGGCATCTCCGCCGCGGTGTCGGCCGCCGACCTCGTCGCCCTGCTGAAGGCCGACGGCCGCACCCTCCAGGACGAACTCGACTCCTACGCAGTCGAATTCGGCCTGCACGCAGGCGACCAGGTGTCCCTACGCCTCCCCGACCAGGCCGCCGCGAGCACCCTCGCCGCCACCCTGCGCACCAACCCGCCCAGCGAAATCGCCGGCACCCCGGTGAAATTCACCGACCAGGCCCAGGTCCGCGGCCGCATGCGCACCGACGCCCTGATCTTCGACGCCGACGACTTCCGCATCGTCGTCCGCCCATCGGGCACCGAACCGAAACTCAAGTGCTACCTCGAAGTCTTCGCCCCGGTCCCCGACGCCACCGCCCTCCCGCGGGCCCGCACCACCGCCACCCACCGCCTCGCCGAGCTGGCCGCCTACTGCCGGTCCCTCGGCGACCGCTGAGAACTCAGCGCGGCCCGAACTGGCGGTCGCCCGCGTCGCCGAGGCCGGGGACGATGTAGGCGTTCTCGTTGAGTTTCTCGTCGATGACGGCGGTGACCAGGCGGACCGGCAGGCCCGAGTCAGCCAGGGCGGCAACGCCTTCGGGGGCGGCGACGACGCAGACCGCGGTGATGTCGGTGGCGCCGCGGGCGACCAGGAGTTCGAGGGTGTAGCGCATCGAACCGCCGGTGGCCAGCATCGGGTCGAGCACGAAGACGGGCAGGCCGGTCAGGTCGGCGGGCAGCGATTCCAGGTAGGGCACCGGCTGATGGGTTTCTTCGTCGCGGGCGATGCCGACGAAGCCGACCCTGGCCTGAGGCACGAGTTCGGCGGCGGCGTAGACCATGCCGAGGCCGGCGCGCAGTACCGGAACGAGCAGCGGCGGGGCGGCCAGGCGGACGCCCTCGGTGACCGCCACCGGCGTGTCGATCGGCGCACGCGCCACCGGCGCGTCACGCAGCGCCTCGTACATGAGAATGCCGGTGAGGTCGCGCAATGCGGTGCGGAAGGCAGCGTTGTCGGTGCGGACATCCCGCATGATGCTCAGCAGGGTCGCGGCGAGCGGATGGTCGACGGTGTCGGTGCGCATGAAAAAACGATAGGGTCGCCAGGCGCTCCGGGGTACGACCGCTGGGGATATTTTTTGCGGTCGAGGGAACCGAATGCGGCCCCGGTGCGTCGAAGCAAGTGAGTGACATACTCTGCCCGGGAACTCGAGGATTGGGGGAAGTTCGATGCGAAAGATGTCGGCCGATGCCGAAGGTATCGTCGCCTATAGCGCGACGGCCGAGGTCATGGCCACCGATCTGGCAACGGCGGCAGCAGGTTCGGTCGCCTCCGATCCCACCCTCCTCGGCCCGATCATGGGCTTGATCGGCGGCGATTTCGTCACCGCCTACGCGGCGGCGCACGCGGGCCACGTGGCTGCGATCGGCCAGCTGTCGGCGGTCATGGCGAGCATGGGCGTGGCCACCGCGAGCGCGGCCACCACGCTCGTCGACACCGACCTCAACAACGCGGCGCCGCTCAACTCGGCCGCGGGCGACATCGGCGCGGGCGCATGATCGACGTCAGCGGATTGGCCCAACCGCTCCTCGACCTGCTGTCCAGCTTCGGCACCGGCGTGCTCGGCACCGGCGGCGCGTCCGACGGCCTGCGCTCGACCTCGACCAATCTCGACCAGATCTACGAGCTCGGCCGTAACGCCATCAACAACGTGAACACCGCGTGGGACGGCATGGCGGTCGACGCCGCCACCTCCAAGGCGCTGCGCGTGCAGACCTCCTCGGCCACCCTGTCCGACACGGGCAACGAGATGGCGACGGTGCTCGATCAGGCCGCGGCCTACGTGGAGACCGGGCAGAAGGATCTCGACACCATCGTGAACTCCTTCCTCAGCGATGTGTCCGCCCTCAGTCCCACCCTCGGCACCCCCGTCGGCCTGGCCGCCGTGGTGAGCTCGGCGATCGACCACATCGGTCAGGGCCTCGGCGTCGTCAGCCGGGTGCAGGACGAACTGAGCACCCAGACCGCGTCGATCCAAGGACTCACCCCCGCCCCGTCGAGCACCTCGCTGGCGAGCGTGTCCTCGGGCGCGACCAACCTCGCGTCGTCGGCCTCGAGCCTGCTGTCCGGCACCGGCGGTTCGGTGCTCAGCGCCGTCTCCTCCGGCTTGTCGAGCGCGCTGAGCAGCACGTCGAGCGGCTCGAAGTCGGCCACGAACGGCACCACCAACAACGGCGGCAAGACCTCGACGGGGTCGTCGTCCGGATCGTCGACGGGGTCCGACGGGACCGGCGTCAAGATCACCCTGCCCGACGGCAGCACCGTCGAGGCGCCCAACGAGGAAGCCGCGACCGCGGTCCGCTCCGCGATCAGCGCGGTCGGCACTCCGTACGTGTGGGGCGGCAACACCCCGGGCTCCGGCATCGACTGCAGCGGGCTCACCAAGTACGCCTACGGCGAAGCCGGGGTCGAGCTGCCCCGGCTCGCGCAGGAACAGCACATCGGACATCCTCAGGTATCCCCCGGTGACCTGCAGCCGGGCGATCTGGCCGTGTGGGACGGTCACGTCGCCATGGTGGTCGGCAACGGGCAGCTCGTCGAGGCAGGCGACCCGGTCTCGATCAGTTCCATCCGAACGGAGAACATTGGCATGGAGTTCTACGGCTTCTACAGGCCCACCGCATGACCGGCACGCCGATCCCCGAGGTTCCCAACGTGGAGTCCGCGGTCAGCACCAACCGGTCGGGCACGATCTCGGTCCGCGCGACCAGCATGGGCTTGCCGATCGCGATCAAGTTCGAGCGCAGCGAATACCAGTACGGTGCGCAGGCACTCGCCGATGAGATCCTGCGCCTGACCCGGCGCTCGACCATCGCCGCCGCGGCCCGCCTGCGCGAGATCTACAGCGAGCAGGCGCAGATCCCCGACCAGCTGCTGGACAAGATGAACCTGCCCACCCGGCGCCAGGCGGTCGACGAGCTCGATCGCATCGACGACGCCGACACCGGTCAGACGAGTTGGATGAGGCCACTGTGAGTGCGGAAATGGATGCCCTGGTCGCCGGTGTCACCGGCAAGCTCGAAGCGCTGGAGGCGGCGCTGTACGGGTTGAAGCAGGTCAACGGGCGATTCACCACCGAGGACGGACTGGTCACCGCCGAGGTGAACAGCGACGGCGCACTGGTCGCGTTGTCCCTGGACGAGGGGATCACGGCGCTGGCGCCCGCCGAGGCCGCGCAGCTGATCCTGGCGGCGTGCAAACAGGCCACCGAGAGCGCCGGTGCGGCACGTTCCAACGTCATTGCGACACTGAACGAATCGCTCACCGGGTCCGCGCCGCAGGGGTCTGAGCAATTAGCACCCGGGCCGGATAGTGCCCGGCGCTGAAGGTCGATAGGCTTCGCGTCATGGCTTCTGGAGACATCGTCCCGATCGAGCTCGGTCTGACCGATGGCGATCTCGTCACCCTGTGGGCACCGCGCTGGCGCGACGGTGACGACGAGTGGGAGGCGTTCCTCGGTCACGAGGACGACCTCTACGGTTTCGAGTCCGTTGCGGAGCTGGCGGCGTTCATCCGCACCAACACCGACAACGACCTCGTCGACCACCCCGCCTGGGCGATCATCGCCGGGCTCTCGGCCGCGGAACTGGAGCCGGAGGAGAACTTCAGCTTCGACCTGGTCGCCGTGCCCGAGCTCGCCGCGGGCGATCCGGACGTCGATGCCGTCGCCGAGCTCGAGGACACCCTGGCGATGGTGCGCAACATCGGCGAGGTGTGCGAGCTCGACGTGGTGACCAAGTTCTTCGGGTCCAACCCGGTGCTCGGCGCGCTGGTCAGCGGGGCGAACACGTTCGCCGGCCGCGACGGCGAGGAGCTGTGGGATCAGGTCGGCGCCGCGATCGTCAAGGGCTGGGACGACGTGCTCGACGCGATCGACAGCGTCGTCAGCACGCCCGAGGTCGACGCGGCCGCGGTCGCCGTCGCCGAGGCCGAGCTGCTGGCCGCCGAGGAGAACGTGGTCGACGCCGACGACGTCGCCGAGGAGGACGAGGAGTTCGAGCCCGTCGACCTCGACGCCGAGGACGACGAA
>NZ_JBHXMY010000370.1:0-6013 GCF_042720195.1 Nocardia sp. NPDC058497
GCCATTCTCCCACAACGGAATTCGCGCCACCGGCTTGATGTTATTCACCTCGCCGGTATCGGTGATATCCACACAGTGGAACGAGGACTGCGGTGGCACCACCATCATCGACGCGGCCGCACCCGAGGCGTGGAAACGTTCGATCATCGTGTCCAGCGGTGCGTCGGTGAGCACATCGGCGTAGTTGGCCAGGAAGTACTCGTCACCGTCGAGATGTTCGCGCACCCGCCGCAGCCGCTCGCCGATCGCCGACTCCACCCCGGTGTCGACGAAGGTGATCGACCAGTCGCTGATATCGGTGCCGAGCAGCTGGACCTGACCGTCGCGGATGACGAAATCGTTGGACGCCGTCTCCTGATAGGTGAGGAAGAAGTTCTTGATGTGCTCGGCGCCGTAGCCCAGGCACAGCACGAACTCCTTGTGACCGTAGTGGGCGTAGTAGCGCATCACGTGCCACAGCAGCGGGCGCGGGCCGACCAGCTGCATCGGCTTGGGCACGACGTCCTCGGACCCGCCGCGCATGCGCATGCCGTACCCGCCGCAGAACAACACGACCTTCATCGGTTCACCTTCGTTTCCATGGCACCGGCCACCACCGGGTCGCCGAGAATGTCGCCGCGGTGCAGCACCGGCAGCGGATAGACCAGTTCGCCACCCCAGTCGCCGACATGGCGCAGCTGGGCGGTGATCTCGGTTTCGAGATTCCAGGGCAGCACCAGCACCACATCCGGGCGGTCGGCATCGATGCGTTCCGGCGGATGGATCGGGATGCGGGTGCCGGGGGTGTAGCGGCCGTGCTTGTAGGGGTTGCGGTCCACGGTGTACTCGAGCAGGTCGGGCCGGATACCGCAGTAGTTGAGCAGAGTGTTGCCCTTACCTGGGGCGCCGTACCCGACGACCCGCTTGCCCGCCGCCCGGCAATCGAGCAGGAAGCGCAGCAGTTCCAGGCGCACCGATTCCGCGCGCGGACCCAGCGCGGCGTACCCCTCGGGAACATGCAGGCCCGCCGCCTGTTCCAGCTCGAGCACCTCCGCGACCCGTGCTGTCGGCTCCGCGACCGCGTCGGGCCTGGCCCACAGCCGGATCGAACCGCCGTGGGTGTCGAGCAGTTCCACATCGACGACCGTCAGTCCGCCCACCGCCAGCGCGCGCTGCGCGGAATGGACGGTGTAGTACTGGAAGTGCTCGTGATACACGGTGTCGAACTGGCCGAGCTGGACCAGATTCAGGGCGTGGTGCACCTCGATGCTCAGCCAGCCGTCATCGCTGAGCAACCCCCGCAGCGCACGGGTGAAGCCGCGCAGATCGGGGATGTGAGCGTAGACATTGTTGGCGACCACCAGGTCGGCGGGCCCGTGTTCGGCGCGCACCCGCGCGGCCGACTCCTCGTCCAGGAACGCCGTCTCGGTGGGCACACCGGCCGCCCGCGCCGCCCCGCCCACATTGACCGACGGTTCGATGCCAAGGCAGCGGATGCCGCGCGCCACCGCGTGACGCAGCAGGTACCCGTCGTTGCTTGCCACCTCGACGACGAACGAATCGGCGCCGAGACCGAGACGCTCGGCGGCGGTATCGACGAACCGCTCGGCGTGGCGCACCCAGCTCTCGGAGTACGAGGAGAAGTACGCGTACTCGGTGAAGGTGTCCTCAGGGGTGATCAGCGCCGGGATCTGCAACAGCAGGCAGTCCTCGCACAGTCGCAGATGCAGGGGAAACGTGGGCTCCGGCAGGTCGAGTCCGGTGGCGTCCAGGAAGCTCTCGCACGGCGGCGTCGCGCCCAGGTCCAGCACACTGGTGAGCGCGGTGGAATCGCAGAGTCGACAGTGCACGCAGCCGCCTTCGGGGTCGATGGTCTTGTTCCGGGTATTCCCGGACAAGCCGAACGTCGGCTGGATCGGCACAGACGTTACATTGATGAACAGAATTGGGCGTCGCGGGAACGGCCGTACGGCACCAGAATTAATGGTATTTTTTTAGGTTAAATCAATTGGGAGAGTCATTGGCTATCGTTCGGTGAACTCTGAAATTGTCGCCTTGGCGTGTGATCCGATGTGGAGTGTGACGCATTCGACCTGCCGTCATAGCAATTGGCGATAGCTGTGGATGCGACTATCCGCGCGAACCGTCGGTACCTGTGGCTAATTTCCGGAAAGCATTGTGCCGCAGAAGTTTAGGTGCGGGGTTCGAAGAACCTTGTAACGGACGACGGGTCGGCGCCGAATCGAGGGAAGCGGGGGACACGTCGTCGCCCGTGGGGGAGAAGGTGTTGGGTTCATGAACTTCGAGTTCGCCGGTGGTGGTGATGTCGACGTGGTCAGCGGCGCCACCACGCTGCAGGGCGTGCGGCGTAGACACTGGCGGGCGGAGTACATCCAACAGGTGGCTGTGACGGATGTGCTCGCCGTGGTGCTCGCGGTGGGCGCCGCGCAGATCACCCGGTTCGGTGGCCCGGCGGCGCCCCCGCTGGCCTGGCCGTTGCCCTACGAGGTCGGGTATTCGGTGGTGTCGGGCGCGTTGGCCCTGGTCTGGCTGGCCCTGCTCAGCGGTTGCGGCACCAGGGCGCCGCATGTCATCGGTACCGGTGTCGAGGAATTCCGGCGGTTGTTCTCAGCCACCCTGCGGTTGTTCGGCGTGCTGGCGATTCTCGCCCTGATCTTCCAGATCGATTTCGCCCGCGGCTACCTCGCGATCGCGTTGCCCGCGGGGTTGCTCGCCCTCGTCGTGGGGCGAGTCTGCTGGCGGATGGTGCTGCGCCAGTGGCGGGCCAGAGGGCGCTGTCGGACGGCGGTTCTGGTGGTCGGTTCACCCGAGGCCGCGCACGCCATGGCGAGCGTGTTCACCGAGGAGCCCACCTCGGGCTACCGCGTGGTCGGCGTGTGTGTACCGGAGGGGACGGGCCGCGACGAATTCGCGGCGGGGGCTGGTCACTCGGTGCTCGGTGACGACCGGTCCGTGCTGGAGGCGGTGCGTCGCAGCGGCGCCGACTCGGTCGCGGTGGCCGCCACCGAACACCTCGGGCCCGCCGAACTACGCCGCATGGCCTGGGAACTCGACCAGCTCGGTGTCGACCTGATCGTGGCACCCGGCGTCGTCGACATCGCCGGTGTTCGCCTGACCA
The DNA here is from genome assembly GCF_042720195.1 of Nocardia sp. NPDC058497. Taxonomy (NCBI): domain Bacteria; kingdom Bacillati; phylum Actinomycetota; class Actinomycetes; order Mycobacteriales; family Nocardiaceae; genus Nocardia; species Nocardia sp. NPDC058497. The sequence continues at coordinate 3,119 of NZ_JBHXMY010000370.1, forward strand.
ACAGGCAGGTGGCCGGAATGCCGCTGTTGCACATCGACGGCCCCCGCTACAGCCTGGCCAAATCCCGGCGCAAAGCGGCCTTCGATCTGTGCTTCGCCGCGACGGTGCTGGTACTGATCGCCCCGATACTGATCGCCATCGCGCTGGCGGTCAAGACGACCAGCGCCGGACCGGTGTTCTACCGCTCCGAACGGATCGGTCTCGACGGCGTTCCGTTCCGGATGATCAAGTTCCGCAGTATGTTCGCCGATGCGGACCGCATGGCCGACCAGCTCATCGCGGACCACGGGGGAAACCCGGTGTTCTTCAAGCTGAAGGACGATCCCCGGGTAACCCCGGTCGGCCGTTTCCTGCGCAAATACAGCCTCGACGAACTCCCCCAGTTCATCAACGTCGTGCGTGGCGAGATGAGCGTCGTCGGCCCACGTCCGCAGGTTCAGCGCGAGGTCGACAGCTATGACGGGGAGATGCGCAGGCGACTGCTCGTGAAGCCGGGCGTCACCGGGCTCTGGCAGGTCAGCGGCCGCTCGGATCTGTCCGTGGAGGAATCGGTGCGGCTCGACCTCTCCTACGTCGAGAACTGGTCGATGCTGCTCGACCTCGAGCTGATCGGGCGGACGATCGGCACCGTCGCCCAAGGGGATGGCGCCTACTAGGTGCTCGTGCGCCGGCGGACGACCGGGCCGGTGCGGGATCTGCGCACCGACCCGGTGGATTCAGCGCAGGTCGCGCCGCCGGAAGGCGGTAAGGCCGACAGCGATTCCGGCCAGGGCGACCCCGACGAGCCAGGCGACCGGAACGATGTCGAACGACGCGCCCGGCAGCTTCGGCGGATGCACGAACGGCACCAGATCCATCAGCCACTGCGGGAACGTGCCGAGCGAACCGAGCAGCACGATCACGATCATCGCGCTCAACACCGCCCACGCCAGCGACGCGTACTTCGGTACAACGCCGTTCAGCAGCAGGGCGATCGCGGTGACCACCCAGACCGCGGGCAGCTGCACCGCGACCGCGCCGAGCGACTGACCGAGCTTGCCGACGACATCACCATCGGTGCCGCCCCACACGATCCCGATCCCGATGCCGGAAACCAGCAGGGCCACCGCGGGCCCGGCGACCGCGAACAGCAGGTGGCTCGACGCGTAGCGCACCCGGCCCACCCCCGCCGCCAGCACCGCCTCGGCGCGACCCGAGTTCTCCTCCTCGTGCAGGCGCAGCACCGACGACACCGAGTACGCGGCCGCGGCCGCCGCCAGCATGGTGATCGCGTAGGCGATGAACGACTTCTCCAGGTCCTCGGAGCCGCCCAGCGCGGTGACCACGTCCCGCAGGGTGCCGCTGTCGTCGAGCATGCCGCCGATGCTGTTCACCGCGCCACCGATCAGCAGGCCGTACAGGCCGAAACCGACCGTCCAGCCGAGCATCGAGCCGCGCTGCAATCGCCAGGCCAGACCGACCGGGCCCGAGAGAGCGGGGTCCGCCACGGCGGGTCCTGGACGTTCGGCGAGCAGGCCCGCGCCGAGGTCACGGGTGCGCAGCAGCTGGTAGGCGAGCAGCGTCGCGCCGATGGCCACGGCGGCGAGTGGGACGAGCACCCACCAGCGTTCCTCGGCGTACGGACGGATCTGCAGGCACCAGCCCAGCGGTGAGAACCACGAGAGCGCACCGTTTCCGGCGTCGCCCACCGCGCGCACCGCGAAGGCCGCGCCCAGCGCGCCGAGCGCGACACCACGCGCGATCCGTGCCCCGTTGCTGAGCTGGGCGGCGACCGCGGCGACCGCGGCCCACACGAAGCCGGAGGCGGCCAGCGCCGCGCCCCACGCCACCGAGCCCGCCGTGGGCAGGTCGGCGGCCATCAGCGAAGCGGCGCAGGCGATTCCGGCCACCGCCGCGGCGCCGAAGGTCAGCAGCAGCGCGCCGGTGAGACCGGCGAAACGGCCGATGCTGGTGGCGCCGACCAGTTCCGCGCGTCCGGTCTCCTCCTCGACCCTGGTGTGCCGGATCACCGTGAGTACGGCGGCGATCGCGATCATCGCGTACATCGCTCCGGCCTTCCAGGTGCCGATGGACCCGAGCGAGGAATTGAACACCGGACCGTACATGGCCAGCAGCGCGGGACTGGCCGCCGTTGTCGTGGCGAAGCTGTCCAGCTGCTGCTGGGTGGCGTACAGGTCCTTGACCGAGACGACCTGCAGCGCGGGCATCAGCCCGATCAGCAGCGACCACGCGGGCGCGATGATCCGGTCGCGCCGCAGATACAGCCGCAGCATCTGCCCGGTGCCCGCGAATTCGCTGGCGGTGTGGGTGGTTCCGATGAACCTCGGGGTGGCGGCGATGGTGGTCATGCCCGCACCTTCTCTCCGGTGACCGTCGCGCCGCTCTCGACGTGGTAGTGGCGCAGGAACAGGTCCTCGAGTGTGGGTGGTGCGCTGGTCAGGCTACGTACGCCCGCGTCACCGAGGACGCGGATCAGCTCGCCGAGGTGCTCGGCGTCGACCTGGCAGCGCAGGGTGGACCCGTCGACTTCGACATCGTCGACACCCGGCAGCGCGCCGACATCGCCCGGATCGCCGGTCAGTTCGGCCGTGATCGCGGTGCGGCTCAGGTGCCGCAGCTGATCCAGCGAGCCGGATTCGACTGTGCGGCCCGCGCGGATGATCGTCACCCGGTCACACAGGTGCTCGACCTCGGACAGGATGTGGCTCGACAACAGCACGGTCGCCCCGCGAGCCGCGGCCTCGCGGACGCAGTCCTGGAAGATCTGCTCCATCAACGGGTCAAGACCCGAGGTCGGCTCGTCGAGGATGAGCAGATCCGCGTCGGCCGAGAACGCCGACACCAGGGCGACCTTCTGCCGGTTGCCCCTGGAATAGGTGCGGGCCTTCTTGGTCC
>NZ_JBHXMY010000371.1:0-6010 GCF_042720195.1 Nocardia sp. NPDC058497
ATGTAGTACTGGCCCTTCGCGTCCTTCGGCAGCTGGGTGATCTCGGGATGATTTTCGTAGGTCTTGTCCTTGTGGACCTTGATGTCGGGCTCGGACTTAACGGTATAGAACTCGTCGGTGGCATCGCCCGGTCGCCGCCATGTCGGGGTATTCCGAAGGATGGTCTCCTTGGTCTCTGTCCACAGTCCAGGACGAGTCAGCCGCGCCCACGCAATGAACGGACCAGGCGACGCGGCCGCCGCACCCCCGACGTCGGCAAGCAGTGGCCGGGCGCGTATCAACGGACCCAGTATCTCGCTGCTTCGCGCGAGCGCCTGGGCGACGGTCGCAGGGACCTTCACTACCTCGACCAGGCCGATCAACGCACGGATCGTGGTCGCGATCCTGGCGCCGTAGGCGGCCAGCAAGATCGCCATCCCACCCTGAGCCGCGACCGCGGAACCGCCACCTGTGAAGAAGGCGAAAATCGCACCAGCGGCCTGATCGGCAGCGATCAGCGCCATCATCTCGATGAGCGCACGTTTGATCGCGCTCTTGGTCTGCTCGACCGAACTGGCATAGGAGTAGCAGGAGTTCGCGAGGCTGTCGCAGACACCGGCCAGGTTCTCGAACTCGGTCTTGACGTTGTCGGCCTGTTCGAGGGCCTGGGCCGTTTCCGTGGTCTGCTGCGCCTCGATGAACTCCCGCGCACCGGGAAGGATCTGGGCCGCAACACGCAGCCCGCTGGCCATGTCGCGCCACGCGGCCCCGGTCATGCGTAGATCGTTGGGATCACCGTTGGGCCATACATGGCCTTCTACGTAGCCCTGGACCCAACTCCACCCGGTCGGTTCCGGGTCATCGCCACCGAAGGCATAAGGCGGCTCGGTCGGCTGATACACCGTCAGCGTCCCCGGCGGGAACACCAGATCATCCGGTTTGGGCTGTGGTGCCGACTGCGAGTTGGCGTTCGCATGATTTGCTGCGGTGAACTGGAGCAGATCGTGCATTTGCCCAACGGACAAGGCGAGGTCACCGAGCGCGTCCACAGTGTTCCACGCCGCTGTGTCGTAGTCGTTGGACCACTTCAAACCGGCATTGTCCGAGCCTGCGCAACCGGCACTGTGGTTGGTCAGGCCTGTGCAGAGTTGCCCGATCTGAAATGTCAGCGCGTAGTGGACGCGCTCGTACTCCGTGGCCGCCTTACTGAATCCTGCAGGATCTACCTTGATCGCAGGTGGCGCCATCAGGGCCACATCGCAGTGTTGGTGTTGATCGCAGTGGTGTAGTTGGTGTGCGCTGTACGGGCTACGTCGCGGAGCTCGCCGAGGTTCTCGCGCATCTCACCGACCCCGGCAACCCACTTGTCGTGCGCTGCTCGTTGGGCCGCCGCGGCGTCGCTGGACCAGGTCAGGTGCAGGTCGGCGATGTGTTGGTCGACTTCGCCCAGCCAGGTTTCGACGGAGGTTCCGAACTTGGCCATCGTGTCGATCGCGGCGTCGAGTTCATCGAGGTTGACCTTGTATTCGTCGGCACTTGTCATGAGAGATCCAGTACCGCGACTTTGGTGATCGCGTCGCGGGTGGCATTGTCTTGGAGTTCGTACTGGATCGCGGCATCGGCCAGGCCGTTGCGGATTGCTCCAGCGCGGCGATCACGGTCTCCGCGCCCGCCTTCCACTCCAGCCAGGACTCGTCATAGGCGCTGGCAGCTTTCCCCTGCCAGCCGTCCACGAGCAGTTCCTTACCGATCGTGTTGTCCAGGCGCGTGAGCTCGTCTCGGATGGTCTGAGCCTTGTCCTTGGCGAAACGTGCCGCGTCCCGAAGCCGTTCAACGTCGACTGCGAGCTCGTTCGACATGTTGCATCCCCCCTCCCTGTTGAGCAAATCGGTTACGACTATAGGACGCGGCGGAGCCGCTCCCGGTTCCATAGAACCTCAAGACCGGCCGCGAGATGCCTTTACGCAGGTGCCGCGCGGCAGCCAGCCACCTTGTATCGCACACACGGTCGTCGGGATAGGGGCAGGTGCGTCGCACCCGGAAGCACGGAAGTACCTGCCGCGGCCGGTAAACGAAAGCGACGGTGGCCGATGTCGGCGAACCGCCGCTCGGAACCAACCACCCTTCACCGTCGCGGCGCTAGGTCGTCCGTCGGCAGCCAGGACGCTAGCGTGGGGTGCATGATCGATCCGCCACGCACTGTCGTTCACCACGAATGGACTGTCTACGACGGAGCGCCGTGGCTACAGGTCACCTGCAACGAGATCACCACACCCGACGGCATCAACCGGTCACATCACGCGATCCGATTGAACACTGTCGCAACGGTGATCGCTGTCGACCAGCACGCACGGGTCCTGCTGATGCGCCGTCATCGCTGGATCGTGGACGCGATCGGGCTCGAGTCGCCCGGTGGAATCGTCGAAACCGGTGAAGACCCTGCCGCATGCGCGCGCCGGGAACCGTTGGAAGAAACAGGGTTCAAGGTCGGAACGTTGGATCTGATCGCCGACCTCGAACCGATGCCCGGACTGGTTCAAACCCGACATCTGGTCTTCCTCGGACGCGATCCACGCCAGGTCGCGGAACCGACAGACGGTGAGGAGGCCAGCCAGCTGATGTGGATTCCCCTCACCCACACAGCAGACCTGCTCGCCCGGGGGGAACTCCTGGGCGCAGGTACCTCAGTGGGAATGCTCACCGCCGCCTCACTACTTGCCAGCACGTCACTGCTGACTCCAACACAGTCGCAGGTCGCAGCATCCGCCCAACATCGAAACTTGTCCGGCGAGTCCGCCACCATGCGCGCATCCGACACAGGTCCAGGCGTCGAGGCGGGGACCTGATCCGTCGGTTCGCTCTCGCGGAGGGCTGACTCTGCGACGATTGATGCGTGACAAATCCGGTGAATCCTGCACAGTCCCTTGCCTTCTCCCCCACGGGGACACAGGGGCTGGAGCAGTTGGCTACCACGATCGGTGGTGGTGTGACGATCGTGTGCGGGTTCCCCGCCTCGGGCAAGACCACCGCCACCAGCGTGTTGTCGAGGTTGCTCAACGCTGTCGTGCTCGACAAGGACCAATTCGCGCCCCGGCTCGAGGAATCGGTGATGGCCGAGTTGACCGGCAACCCCTACGACCGTGACAGCGACCTCTACCGGCGCGTCGTCTCACCCCACCTATTTCTCAGGGGGTCGGGCATGGCGAGGGGGCGTATCTGACGAAGTCTGTGCAGCTCAGCGGCTTTCGAGTGGACCATAGCAGATCACGACAGTTGTGGTGCAGGTCAAATGGCGGGTCGCGGTTACTTCCGGCTCTTCGACATGATGATTCGATGGACAAACTCCTGGTGCTGGTTAATGGGCTTCCTGGCTCAGGTAAGTCGACGTTGGGACGCTCGCTAGCTCGGGCGTTGAACGCCCAGTTCTTGTCGAAGGACACTGTGAAGGACGCCCTCGCGACCTGCCTAGACGCCGCTGACCCTCGCGCCCTAGGCGGAATAGCGATGGACACGGTATGGGCACTGGCCAAGGCAGTCCCCGGCACCGTCATCGTCGATTCGGGTTTGTTAAATCCCCGCGACCGTCACGTAGCCCGGACCGGGATCTTGAACACCGAGGCCTCCCATGCCGTCGAGGTCTGGTGCGATGTCGATGCCGACACAGCAAGAACCCGCTACGCGAACAGAAATCGTCCAGCTCTCTACCAAGACGAACAACGTCTCGCTGTCGACTGGGACACGTGGGCGGCACAGGCTGCGCCCCTCGAGCTCACCGCCACGCTTGTCGTCAACACCACCAGTCCGGTCGACTGCTCACTCTTGGCCGACCGGATCCAGCTCATGGCCAGCCCCGTCACCAAAGAACACCGGCCGAACAGTTCTCAGTGACGCTCCACTCCACTTAATCTGACGGGACATGCGGATTCTGGACGACAGGTATGGCGGTCGGCCAGACTGGCCGCCAAGACCGCGCAGCCAGTGCCTCGCCTTCGCTACGCGGGACCCAGTAGATCCCACCGGTTGCCTGCGACGTCCAAGAAGACCGCGACACGGCCATACGGTTCGGACCGCGGTTGCGTCACGAACTCGACACCCGCTGCGACCAACCGCGCATACTCTGCCTGAAAGTCGTCGACCCGCAGGAAGAACCCCACACGACCCGCAACCTGATCGCCGATGGCATCTGTCTGCCGATGGCCATCCGCACGCGCGAGCAGGATCCCGGTCTGTGCACCAGGTGGACGTACTACTACCCAGCGCTTGGGCCTGCCGTCATTGGTCAGCGAAGGTACGTCCTCAACGAGCTCGAAGCCCAGCACCTTGACGAAGAATTCGATTGCGGGGTCGTACTCCGCTACCACGATCGCTACAAGCTCCAGATGCATCGGCTGAGCATAGGGAGCATAGGCCTCCGTCACTCAGACGTGGCCCCATCGCTGAAAGCGCCACCGGCTCCTATCGCCCCCCACCGAGTTCGGCTGGTACTCATACTCACAGTCGGGCGTGACGGACAGTGACCGCCATGCGGCGAAGCCTGCCGCGCATCCGACCGTCGGTGTCGGGCGCCAGCCTCACGCCGACTGTGTCGGCAATTCGGTCGGCTACCGCAGGCACCGGAGTCGTGTCGGTCCAGATATGGTCGGCAAACTCAGGTTTGCTCAGCTGCTCAAGACAGAAGTCGAGCCTGTCCACCGCGAACTGTTCTGCACGCAGCAACAGATCGCCTTGGCCGACTGCGCGCAGGATGGGCGCGAAACCGAGCCCGCGATCGCGGAGGCGGTCCAGAACTGTTTCCCGGCGGGCCAGCAACGCGAAATGTCGCACGTCGTGTCCTGTTTCCCGCAGCCGTCCGACTGTCTCGGCGAAGTATCGGGGTTCGGCGACAGTCATCGGTGCGATCACGACGCCGTCGTGCTCGCGAAGTACGTGGTCGAGTACCTCGAATACGCCCTGCCGCCAGCTTGGGTAGTCCTGGAAGTCGGCTCGAAGTCGTGGCGGCATCATCCGGTGCAACCCGTACCCCACCGCTTCGGGATCGCACACGATGCTGCCGGGAAGCCGCCGGTGTAGCTCGAATGCGGTCTGGGTCTTGCCGCCGCCGAAGGGTCCGTTGATCCAAAGCAACATGGCCACAACCCTATCCACGACCAGAGTCTGGAGCCGTGCACAGAGGAGCCGTCTGTGGATGGGCTCGAAGCGAACGTCCGACGTCACTGGCGCTTGTTCATGCTGGCGAACATCTCCCGGTTCGCGGCGCGAGCTGCTTCAAGGTCCTGGTTGCGTTCTTCCAGTTGGTTGCTCAACTCGACGACCTGCTGCTCGAGCGAGGTGATCTGCCGCTGCAGCTGGTCGATGTCGGTGGGTGCGCCGAGCCCGGATTCGCGCCATGCTGCTTCTCCGAGATTCTCGGACAGCTTCTTTTCCAGCTGCTTGTTGCGGCTGGCCAGGCGCGCGATTCGGGCTTGCGCGTTGGCGAGGTCGGCCTTCAGCGAGGCCATCGTCACCGGTACTGCGTTCCGATCGTCTGGTGAAGGTGTTGCCTGTGCCGTGTGGACTTGGGCGAGCAGGTCAGGGTGGCGATAGAGGAAAGTCCGGTCGACCCCGGCAGCGCGGGCGATCGCCGAGACACTGATCTCGCCGCCGTTCTTGTGTGCTGCGTTGAGTGCCTTGACAACTCGTTGTCTGCGCCGCGCCGAGTCGGCCTGGCGGCCATTGATCATGGTGTTAGGCATGGTCAGGCGCTCCTGTCTGGTCGGATGTCGGTCAGTGCCTGCCGGATCCGGGGCAAGCCAAGGCCGACGATGCCATTGCGGGCCCGACGGACGACAGCTACCGCTTCCTCGATCTGTGCCCGGTCCTCGGTGGTGAGTTCGTCGACGTCGGCCTTCATGCGTGAGATCAGGCGGCGGATGCGGGTGATCTCTTCGTCCGACGGCCTGGCTTCGGCTTTGGCCCAGTCGTCGGGCGCCGCGCACCCCCCCCCCCCTCGGTGGGGGGGGCCCCCCCCGCGGGGGCCGGATTGGCACCCAAA
>NZ_JBHXMY010000372.1:0-5994 GCF_042720195.1 Nocardia sp. NPDC058497
CCGGCAACGGTTTTTGCGCTCCAACACCTCGCGCGGGTACACCGTCACCCCGGCCGCCCTGCCCGGGTACACCAACTGGATCGACAGGATGCTGTCGCCGCCGAGGGCGAAGAACGAATCGTCGAGACCGACCGTGTCGATACCCAGAACCTCGGCGAACAGTGCCGCCAGTGTCGTCTCCACCTCGGTGGCCGGTGCCCGGAATTCGGCTCGGCCCGTGGTGAAGTCCGGCTCGGGCAGTGCGGTGCGGTCGAGTTTGCCGTTCGCCGTCACCGGCAGCGCATCGAGCACCACGACGGTCGCGGGCACCATGTGCGAAGCCAGCCGCTCGCCGGCGAACGCGAGGACCGCGGCCGCGTCCAGGTCGGCGGCGGGCTCGGGCTCCACGTACCCGATCAACCGGTCGCCGATGACGGGGTCCCGATGCAGCGTCGCCACCGCGTCGGCCACGCCCGGACAGGCCACCAGTGCCGATTCGACCTCGCCGAGTTCGACGCGGAAACCACGAACCTTGACCTGGAAATCCGACCGGCCCACATAGTCGAGCGCCAGACTCCCGTCCGGTTGCCGCAGCCACCGCGCCAGGTCGCCGGTCCGGTACATGCGCTGTCCCGGGCCCGCGAACGGATCGGCAACGAACCGCGACGCGGTCAAACCCCTCGCGTTGCGGTAACCGCGCGCCAGACCCGGGCCCGCCAGATACAACTCCCCGATGACCCCGAGCGGCACCGGCCGCAACCACCCGTCGAGCACGACCTGCCCGGCCCCGCGAATCGGTCCGCCGATCGTCACCGCCGCGCCCGGCGCCAGCGGCGGACCGGCATCGGTGAGGATCGTGGCCTCCGCCGGACCGTAGGCGTTGAAGAAGCTGCGGCCCGGTGCCCACCGCGACACCAGTTTGGGTGAGGGCGCCTCGCCGCCGACCACGACGGTCCCGAGGTCATCGAGCCCGTCCGGTTCGACCGTTCCCAAGGCCGCCGGCGTCAGCACGGCGTGGGTCACCCGCTCGCGCACCAGGATCTGCGCCAGCTCGCCTCCGCCGTAGACCGTCGGCGGCGCGATCACGAGTCGCCCGCCCGCCCCGAACGCCCAGAGTTGTTCCAGCACCGCCACATCGAAACTGGGTGACGCGAAATGCAGCACCCGGGCACTCGGCCCGATGCCGAATCGCGCACATTGTTCGGCCACCAGATTCGCCAAACCTCGATGCGACACCACCACCCCCTTCGGCACACCTGTCGAGCCGGATGTGTAGATCACGTACGCCGCGGTGTCGGCCCGCACCGGCGATGTTCGCTCCGCATCGGTCACCGGCCCCGCGGGCACCTCCGCGGCCTCCGCGACGAACGCCGGCTCGTCGAGAACCAGCCACGGCACCGGCCCGGGCAGCCGGGCACACCACTCCGACAGGGTGATTCCCACCGCCACACCCGAATCGGCGAGCATGTGCTCGACCCGGCCGGCCGGGTACTGCGGATCCACCGGTACGAACGCCGCCCCCGACTTGGCCACCGCCCATACCGCCAGCACCGCGTCGACCGATCGCGGCAATCCCACCGCGACACCGGCCTCCGGCCCCACGCCCCGACCGATCAACACGCGGGCCAACCGATTCGACTCCGCGTCCAGCTCGCCGTAGGTCCACCACCGATCCCCGCAGACCACGGCGACCGCCCCCGGATCCCGCCGCACCGCTGCCGCCAGCAACTCCGGCAACACCTGCGCCGGCACCGCCGGAGCACCCGACACCGGCGTCAGCTCGCGGCGGTCTGCCGGGGCGAGCAGATCCAGCCGGGCCAGCGGCAGATTCGGGTCGGCGACGGCGGCGCCGATCACGTGCAGAACCCGCCGCAGGGTCGCCGCCATCGTGGCCTGGTCGAAGAGTTCGGGCAGGTACTTGATGTCCAGGCGCAGTCGCGTGTTGTCGACGCGCGCGATCACGCACAGTGGATAGTGCGCGCCGACGGTGCTGGTCACGTCGAGCAGCCGCATGCCGGCGATATCGGTGTCCGCGGTCAGTCCACCACGTTCGATCGGGAAGGATTCGAACACCGTGAGCGTGTCGAATACCGTCCCCGGCCCGGCCACCCGCTCGATGTCGGTCAGACCCACGTAGTGGTGATCGAGCAACGCGGCCTGCTCGGCCTGGATCCGGTCGAGCAGTTCCCCCACGCTCTCGGCGGGGTCGAGCCGGACGCGCACCGGCAGTGTGTTGATGAACAGCCCGATCATCGATTCGATGCCCGCGACCTGCGCCGGCCGCCCGGATACCGTTGCGCCGAACGTCACGTCCGCCCGGGATGTCAACGCGCCGAGCACGATCGCCCATGCCATCTGGATCACGGTGTTGACGGTGATGCCACGGGCCCGCGCGAGGTCGGTCAACGCCGCGGTCTGTTCTTCGGTCAGTTCGCCGAGCACCGCACGCAGTTCGGTGTAGCGGCGGCCGGGGTCGGCCGGAGCCACCAGGGTCGGTCCGTCGGTGCCGTCGAACGCGCGGGTCCAGGCGTCGAGCGACGCAGCCTGGTCCCGCTCGGCGATCCACGCCAGGAAGTCCCGATAGGGACGGACACCAGGCAGTATCGCGGGGTCGCCGTCGGTGGCATAGAGGATCAGAAACTCCTTGAGGAGCAACGGCGTCGACCAGCCGTCGAGCAGCAGGTGATGATTGGTCAGCACCAGCCGGTAGTGCTCCGGCTCCGTGGTGACCAGCATCCAGCGCAGCAGCGGGGCACGAGCCGGATCGAACCGGGTCGCGCGGTCCGCGGCCATCAGCCGATCCCACTCGCGACGGCGTGCACCATCGTCCAGCCCGGACAGGTCGATCTCCGACCAGGGCGCCTCGACGTCGTCGACGACCACCTGAACCGGTCCCGCGGCGGTGTCGGTGACGAATGCGGTGCGCAGATTCGGATGCCGGTCGAGCAGTACCTGCCCGGCTCGGCGCAGTCGCTCCGGATCGACCTGCCCACGCAACTCGAGGACCAATTGCACCAGGTAGGCGTCCATCGAATCCTCGGACACCAGCGCGTGGAACAGCAACCCCTCCTGCAGCGGCGTCAACGGCCAGACGTCGCTCAGCGCCGGATAGCTGTCTTCGAGTCGCTCGATCTCGGGCTGTCCGAGCCTGACCACCGCCAGATCCGACGGCGTCCGCCCGCCCGCCCCGGCGCGGTGGATGTGTGTCGCCCTCGCGGTCAATACCCGGCACCACGATTCCGCCACCTCGCGCACGTCGTCGACGGTGAGCACCCCTGCGGGATACGACCAGATCGCCCGCAACCGCGGCCGGCCCGCACTGTCGAGGGTGGAGGCCTGGACGTCGAGCACCGCCGACACCGGCATATCCGGATTCTGCGCACCGGCGAGATCGTCGTCCACCGGCATCCATCCGTCCGACTGTCTTCCTTCGCCAATCCTCGTGGCGACGTAGGTGAACCCGATCTGCGGCGTCGGCAGCGTCGCCAGTATCGGTCCGGTGTCTTCGTTGAGATACCGCAACAAGCCGTAGCCGATCCCATGGTCCGGGACAGCGAGGCGCTGTTCCTTGACGGACTTGACCGCCGCGCCCAGCGCCGGCCCGCCGGCACACGCGTCGTCGAGATCGATGCCCGACAGATCCAGTCGCATCGGATAACTCGTCGAGAACCAGCCGACCGTCCGGGTCAGGTCCGAGCCGGGGACGCCGCCTTCCGCACGGCCGTGCCCTTCGAGACCGATCACCACATCCGTGAGCGGGTCACCGGAGGCCGTCGTCGCACGCTCGCGCCGCCACTTCGTCACCGCGACCGCCAGCGCGGCCAGCAGTCCGTCGGCCACACTGCCGTGGAATGCCGCGGGCACCTCGGTCAGCAGCGCCTCGGTCACCTCGGCCGAGACTTCGACCTCGACCGTGCGGATGGTGGCGGCCACGTCGATCGCGGGGTCGAGAGGCCGGGACCCGATCACCGGATCGTTGTCGACGGCCATCGCTTGCCACACTGCGAGTTCGGCGGCCCGCTCCGGGCGGCGGGCTGTCTCGACCAGCCCGTGGGCCCACCTGCGCATCGATGTCGCGACCGGGGCCAGATCGGGTAGCTCGCCGGACGAGATCCGCGCCCACGCGGCCGCGAAGTCCCCCACCAGCACCCGCCAGGAAACCCGGTCGATCACCGAATGATGCACCAGCACCAGCACGCTGCCCCGCTCCGCCGCCTCGGCCGGATCGAACCAGACCACCTGCAGCACGGTCCCGGCGCCCGGATCGAGCCGGTCCGCGGCGGCAGCCGACTCCGCCGCCGCGGACGCACGGAACTCGGCGCTTCCCGGCTTCCCCGCCATCGCCACCCGGTGGACGACATCGTCGGCTCGAACCGTCCCGACCGGCAGCACCTCCCACGTCCAGCTCCCCTCGGCGCCCGGGCGCAGCCGCGCGCGCAGCATGTCGTGCCGATCGAGTACCGCCTGCACCGTGCCCGCCAGCCGCTGCTGGTCGATCCCGGCCGGCAGGCCCAGCACCACCGCCTGCGAGAAGCGGTGCAACCCCGACCCCGCGCGGTCGATCAGCCGTCGCATGCTCGGCGTCACCGGCATCGGACCGACACCTCCGCCAGGCAGTTCCTTCGGAAGGCCGACCGCCGCCGTGCTGTCGGGCACGGCGATCCCGGCCAGCCCGGCGACTGTCTTGCGCTCGAAGACGTCGCGTGCGGAGAACACCACACCCGCCGCCCTGGCCCGGGTGACCAGCTGGATCGACATGATGCTGTCACCGCCGAGGGCGAAGAACGAATCATCGAGACCGACTGTGTCGATACCCAATACATCGGCAAAGGATCTGGCGATCGTGCGTTCGACAGGTGTCTCGGGTGCCCGGAACGGTGTGCGCTCGGCGAAGACCGGATCCGGCAATGCTTTACGGTCCAGTTTGCCCACCGGCGTCAACGGAATCCGGTCCAGCACCATGATCGAAGCCGGAACCATATACGACGGCAACCGGCTGCCGAGGTGCTCGGCGAGGACTGTGGTATCGATCGAATACCCAGGCGCGGCAACGACATACGAAACCAGCGAAACAGCCCCGGAATCGTTGTGATGGCCGATGGTGGTGGCGAAACCGACCGTATCGTGAGCGGCGAGCGTCGCATCGATCTCGCCGAGCTCGATCCGCAGACCACGAATCTTCACCTGGAAATCGGACCGGCCCAGATGCTGGATCGTTCCCTCGGCCGTCCACCGGACCACGTCGCCGGTGCGATACATCCGTTCGCCAGGCATCCAGGGGCACGCGACGAAACGCTCGGCCGTCAGGCCTGCCCGGCCATGGTATCCGCGGGCCAGCAGCGGACCCGCGATATACAGTTCACCCGCCACACCGACCGGTACCGGTTGCAGCCGCTGATCCAGCACCCATTCCGAGACACCGCGAATCGGGCTACCGATCGTGACCAACTCACCCGCCACCAGCGGGGCGCTCTGGTTTGTCGTGATCGTGGCCTCGGTCGGACCATATTCGTTCACCATGTCGCGAGCGCTGCCCCACCGCTCGACCAACTCGGTGCCGTAGTCCTCACCACCGACCGCGAGGTGTCCCCAGTCCGGTAACGGCCAACGGGTGTGGTCGATGGTGGACAGTGCGGTAGGTGTGATGAGGACGTGGCTGACGTGCTCGTGGTCGAGTAGTTCGGCGAGTTCGTCGCCGCCGTAGACATCGCTGGGCGCGATGACCATCGTCGCGCCCGCGCATGTCGCCAACAGCAATTCCAGTACCGAAACGTCGAAGCTCGGCGAAGCCAGAAACAAAGTACGGGAATCGGATTCGATGTGCAGCGCGTTCCGGTGCTCGGTGGCGCAGTTGCGGAGTCCACGGTGGGTGACCGCGACGCCTTTGGGTAGCCCGGTCGATCCGGAGGTGTAGATGACGTAGGCGATATCGTCGACACGCAGCGGGCGCACCCGGTCACCGTCGGTGACGGGCCGGTTCTCGACCTCGTCGAGATAGTCCGGTGTCAACCACAC
>NZ_JBHXMY010000373.1:0-5980 GCF_042720195.1 Nocardia sp. NPDC058497
CTGATCAGCCAGATCCGCGGCCAGCGAATTAGGCAACCCGTAGGACTCATAGCGGGGATGCCCCGGCCGCTGCGGGTCGGTGACCTCGACCCGCATCCGCGCGGTGTCCGCATCGGCGCTGTTCACGCTGTCGTGTGCGTAGTCCAGAGCGGCGGCCTCGCTGCCGACCGTGGACATCTCGCTGGCCAGCACCTTGCCGGTACCGGGCTCGATACGGGCCACCGCGACCTCGTGCGGCTCGGCGATGGCGTACTCGGTCCCGGGTTCACGCGACCAGCGCGCGACCGTGTTGACCGCCTCATGTCGCGGGGCCATCACACTGCGACGCTCCACGTCGCGGGCGGCGAGCCCGGTGGCGCGAGCCTCGACCTCGACGAACACTGTCGCGTCCCTGGGCAGGCGGGCATCCCAGCTCATCTCCCGCACGGTCTCGGACAGTGCTTCCTCGCGGACCGGGTAGTGATTGGTCACCTGGCCGCCGCCGGGCACGCCGTAGGTCGCGGTGTAGCTGGTGTGCTCTGCCATGTAGTCGATCTCGTGGGCGATCTCGTGGCGGGTCAGACCGGCCGCGTACGCCGCCCGCGCCGTGGCTTCGCGCGCCCTCTCGGCGTCCTCGGGATCCAGGGCATAGCCCGACCGGTCGACGCCCAGGTGCGCGCTGCGCAGCCGCTGCACCGCGTTGCGCTGGCGCTGGTCGAGTTCGTCGTAGGCACGGGGCGGGCGCAGCTCGCGGCGGGCTTCGGCCAGCTTGGCGGCCTGCTTGCGCTGCTCGGCGACCAGGCGCGTGTTGTGCTCACGGCGCTGGGTGACCCAGGTTTCGGACTGGACCGCGACTGCGCGGGCGGTACGGGCCTGCTCGGCGTTCATCGTCTTGAAGATGGCGCCGTAGGGCTGGCTGGGATTGCGGTCGGCCTCGCTCAACGCGAGTGCGACCTGGCCGCGGCGCTCCAGCGGCAGCGCCTGCTGCTCGTCGTGCAGGGTCGACTCGATCGAGTACCGAATGCCGGCCAACCGCTGCTTGTCCAGCGCGGCGTCCTGCTCGGTGAATCCCGGCTGCTGACGGCGCAATCCGGCCGCGACGACCTCGGCGTGGTAGTCGTTGACGCGCTTGGTGTACCAGGCCGCGGCGATCTTCTGCTCGCCGACCTGCATACGGATCGCCTCGGCCAGATCCTTACGTTCCTGGCGCGAGAGCTTCGGCAGGCCCTTCTTGCCGCCCCGGTTGGCCCGGGAGTGGATGAAGGCCCGCGCGGCGGCCAAGATCTGGCCCATCGCCCGGCCGGTATCGCGGACGATCTCGTCCTCGACGGCCGGACCGCCGCTGTTGCCCGAGTTGGTATCGGTGAAAGTGAACATCGAATCTCCTTGTGTGAGTGGGTGAAACGGGGTTAGACGTAGGGGTTCACGGCCGAGGGCCACTCGCTGCCGTCACGGACCATGTCCGAAGCAGCGCGCAGACGCTGACCGTCCAGGCGACCGAGGTCTTTGCGGCGCTGCCAGTCGTTGCGGAAGTCGAACTCGGCAGTCAGGGCGGCCAGCTGGCCGTCGCGGGCATCGATCGCGGCCCGGTGCTCAGTGGCTTCTGGGGTGTCGCTGTAAGACATCGCCTTGCGTTCGGTGTTGAGCCGCTGCTTGACCGCGACGATCTCCTCGACCAGCTCCGCGACGGTGAACTCGGCCAGCTCGTGGACGTAGCGGCCGGACACGGTCGATACCAGCTCGGTACGGAACTTCGCGCGGGCCTCGGCAGTGCGGGCGTCGAGAAACGCCTCACGAGCCTGTCGGCGCTGCTCGATCTGCTCCTCGAGCGCGTCGAACTCGGCGCGTTCGTCGGCTGACATCCGTATCCGGCGAACCCACTGCTCGGCCCGGACATCGAAACCTGAATCGGCGGCGGCGACCAGGGCGATAACCCCGGCAATGCTGGCGGTCAGGCTGATCGCGGCGACCTGGATGGTGGTGTTGGACATGGTTACTTCTCCTTCTTGATGGGGTTGGAGGTGCGGCGGCCCTCGTAGCGGGCACGCCGGACGGACAGGGCCTCGACGTGGCGGCGGATCCAGCCGCCCGCGTCGGTGATGGCGTAGACGAACATCTGGACCGACTCGACGACGCCGGGACGTCCGGCGCAGTGCCACCAGCCGAAAGCACCGACGGCCAGCACGTACAGCGCCAGCGGACCCGGCAGGGGCAGCACCGCCACCGCCGTCCCGGCGACCGCGGTACCGGCCAGGGCCGGACCCCAGATCCGCGCCCAGTCACGGGCCCGGGTGGCGCGATCCACGACCGGCTTGGTGGTGCGGCCGAAGCTGCCGCCGTCCTGGACGACGGGCACCAGCTGGGCCGCCAGGGCCTCGGCGGCGGTGCCGACCATGTCGGTGGCCAACGCTTCGAGCACGGACTGTTCGTGGGCCTTGGCCGCGTCGCTGCGACCGCCGAGTGCTTCGCCGTGGTCTTCGGGATCGGGTAGGGGATTCGGGATAGCCATGGTCGTAACTCCTTGCCGTGTCAGCGGTTTCAGGCCGGGCGGCGCTTGGTCATGGGGATCACCGGCGCGATGTCGTCGGAGTCCTCGACGGCGGCCGCGGGGCCGGTGAACTTGCCGATGCCCGGCAGCGGGCGCAGCCTCGACAGTTCGGCGTCATCGAGCGGTGACACTCGACCCCAGCGCGCTCGTCCGCCGGCGACCTGGACCACGTCGCCCTTGGCCATGGCGCGCAGGCGGTTCGGTGGGACAAGGAACTGGTCGGAGGACTGCACATTGCCCTCGTCGCCGGTGGCGTTGCCGCCGATGAGCTTGCGGCTCAACTCGAACTTGGGGCGGGTGCCGTAAATCTTCGACAGCGTTTCCGGGTCTGTGGACCGGCCGAGCAGCGAACCACCCGAGGCCGCAGACACCAGGGCGGTGCGGTTGTCGTCGTCGTGGCCCAGGCCCTGCCAGGACTGCGCGATCCACCACGACCCGATCCCGGCCTTGCGCAGGCGCTCGACCCACTTCACCGCACGGGTCTTGCCGTCCGAGACCGCCGAGAACTCGTCGACCACCATCAGACTGGTGCGGCCGTGCTGCTTGTCGGCGAGCTGCTCGAACATCGTTCCCAGCGCACCGAAC
Source organism: Nocardia sp. NPDC058497 (assembly GCF_042720195.1). Taxonomy (NCBI): domain Bacteria; kingdom Bacillati; phylum Actinomycetota; class Actinomycetes; order Mycobacteriales; family Nocardiaceae; genus Nocardia; species Nocardia sp. NPDC058497. The sequence goes on from NZ_JBHXMY010000373.1 coordinate 3,113, forward strand.
TGGCTGCGGGCACGATCGGGGGTCTTCACGCCCTCCAGGACGATGTAGATGACATCGAAGTCGGTGAGTTCCTTGTCGCCGTCGAACGCCGCACCGAGTGATCGGTAGAGGTTCGCGAACTCCGCCCGCGCGCTGTTCATCACCGGCTGCTTGCCGTCGATCGTGGACGCGATTTCCATGTCGATGCCCTGCACGCCCGACCACGGAGTCACACCGGCCTGACCGCCCCACAGCTTCGACAGCTTCTCCACGTCGAACCGCGACAGGAACTCCAGCCAGGACTTGGGCGGGTTGTGCCCGAGCGGGGTCGGGATACCGTTGATCAGGTCGACTCGTGCCGGGGCGTCGACGATCAGGTGGATCAGGGTCTCGCGGATCTCGTGGAAATAGCGTTCGGTGTCGGTCGTCGGCGTCGAGCCGCCCGAGATCATCGCCGACAGGATCGACCGCAGATCGGCCACGATCGCTTCCTGCTCCTCGGCGCTGCGGGACTCGAAATCGCGCGGCCACATGCCCAGCGACACGTCATCGGGGAATCGGCCGATCCGCTCCGGACGGACACCGAGCGCACGGAACCACTTCGTCATCCGCTCGGCGACCTTGCGCGATTCCGGCCCGCCGTTGCAGTCGACGATGATCGCCAGCGGTCGGCCGGGACGATCGGCACGCCACCACTGCCGGTGACGGGTCCACGTCGTCACGAACCAGCTGACCAGGACACGCAGCATCAGCGTCGTCTTGCCCGAGCCGGAGCTCGCGACGGTGGTCATGTGCTCGGCGACGTTGATCCACGGCAGCAGCAACCGCGACTCGTTGCGCCCGAACAGAGTTCGCAGCATCGTCTTCGGCGGTGCCTGGTCGGTCTCGGTCGACAGGCGACCGATCACCAGCTGCGGGCTCATCCAGCCCGACGTGAACGGCAGACGGCGACGCGACAAGCGAGCCGCGGCCCGCTGCTCACGCTGAGCTTGGGCCCACAGGGCACGCTCGGTCGCCGCCGGCGACTTGAGCCCGACCGTGGCCAGCTGCACCCGCCGGTTGGTGTGGGCGATCGTCGCAGTCAGCCATGCCACCGGCACCAGCACCACCGCCATACCGAGCAGACCGGCCGTGTACTGGCCGTCCATGAACTGACGGCTGGCCGCGGTCGCGATCTTGCCCGGCGCCAGCACATCCCATGCCCACAGCGCGGTCACGCCCGGCAAAGCCAACAGGCTGCCGATCAGCCAGTTGCGCAGCTTGACCGGCTTCCACGCCAGAGCGGTCGCCGGGATGAGGATCATGACCGTCATCACCAGCACCGCCACCACGCAGGTCGCCAGCAGCAGCCCGCCGTCGGCGACGCCATCGAGGGAGATCTCGCTAACCTTCGGGATCCAACCGAGCGGGTCGTGATCCAGGCCGACCGGCGGCATCGTCGGATCGACCTGCGGCACCTCGGCCGGGGGCGGCGCGGCGGTCAGAACCGGTGTCGGTGCGTATGGCGCGCAGTCGGCCGGGGTGATCATCGGGGTGCAGCTCATTGCGACACCGCCTTTCCGTTCTCGGTTCGGGCTGTGACCTGGGTGTTGTGATCAGCGGCTCCGCCCGCGATCACCCGGAGCCCGGGTCGCAGGTCGGAAGAGGACGACTCGGCCTTCTGCGAGGCCAGGAACTCATCCAGATCGACGAGCCGCAGCTGCGGCAGGTCATCGGCGTTCAGTCCGCTCGCAGCGGTCCGAATCACCGTCTTCACCGCTTCGCCGCGGCAGTAGTAGCGCAAGCCGACACACTCAGCCGCCTTCGCCACCCGCAATGCCTGAAACACTGAACTGCGCGCTACAGCAATGCTTTTCGCGGTCAGTTCGACTTCGACGGCCCACAGATCACCGGCGGTGGTGTAGTAGCGGCCATCGTGAATGTGCGGGCGGGACTGACCCGCCTGCACCATGCCGACCTCGCCGCGCAGCACTCGCTCGGAGATCCAGCGGTCCAGATCCATCCCGGTCAGAGCCAACCGCAGCTGAAATACAGCCTTCGTGTGCGCGGCCATCTTCGGCGTGGGCACCCAGTAGCGCACTGGCCTGCCAAGCAACGCCTCCGCCGTCGACTTCGTCGGGAAGATCCAAGATGGACCGAGCACGGGTCGCGGCCGTCGGTCGCTGATCATCCCGGCAGCAGCCCATTTCGAAACGATGCGATAGGTCCTCGAGCTGCTGACACCCAGCATCTCGCCCACCACATCCATTGGGGCGCCGTACATCTCGGCAAGGATCGTGAGGCCGACCATGTCCCGCGGTGAGAGCCGAATGCTCATCGCTCCATCCCTTCTCGTTCGGTGTTCCGTGCGAACGCGTCGGCCAGGGCATTGCCCGAGTGCGAGTAGCTCGCGAGCGCACTTCCCGGCGCGGTCCAAGCCGCACCGGGGTCGCCAGGCGTGTCGTCGATCTCGACACCACGGCGCTCGGCGGCCAGTACCTGGTGTGCGCGTGTGGCCTTCGCCAGCGCGTCCAACTGGGCCTCGGTGGGCTTCCGCTTCGGCGCGGCCTTCTCGACGTCGAAAAGGTGCGCTACCAGCGGTTCCTTGCGAGTGCCGCGTGACCGGACAATCCGGCCCGCGATGTCCTGGCCGTTCGGCCGCAAACCCTCAGCAGCCAACTGGCGTCGAGTCCGCAAATGCGCAGGCGCGGTCCGCCATTCGTATGTCGGAATGCCCTCGCTCATCGCGGCACCTGCGTGGGCTGGACCCGCTGCACGTGCTGGCAGTCGGTGCGCTGCACCTCATGTGCTCGGCAGATGTTCGGCGACTCCACGTAGGACTGCTGGTCAATCCACGCGACCGAGCAACCGACCATGCCGACTACCACCAGCACCGTCAGCGCGATCAGA
>NZ_JBHXMY010000374.1:0-2029 GCF_042720195.1 Nocardia sp. NPDC058497
ACGCAAAGCCACATGATTTAGGGAGTCGTGGGCTGGGTATTGTATATATGTGACAGCCGCCTATGCTGTCTTAGCGCCGGAATCCAGGAAACACTCCGTGGAGGTTCTGAAACCGATCGACGATGGCCCGAGCGGTGAGTCGCTGGGGTCCGATGATGTTCTCGGTGAGGAGAAATCCGCCGATACTGAGCGCTCCCGCGCCGCCGATCGCCAATGCGCCGAGCATCGTTCGCCGGTCCACGGCGATCTTTCCTTCTCTACTCATGTCCTCCTTTCTATCGCCCGACCAGTACCTATACGCCCATCAGAGCAGTGACAAAACAATGACGTCGACCGAACCGCCGCCTGATGCGGCGAGGTCGGCAGCTCGGGCGAACTACCGTGAGATGCGTGGAGGAAACAGATGGCTGTCCTGGTCGCTGCTGACCGCCCTCGGCGATGAGCAGGACCGCGTCCTCGGCTTGGCGTCGGGCGCACGCGCACCGAGGCGCGCTCACCGCCGTCAACCTCGGCACCGGTGCCCGGTTCGAGATGCGGCTACCGCTCATCGACGCCTACTAGAAAAGCCCCCCACCTGCGTTGACAGGTGGGGGGCTTGTGGCGGTGGCGGAGGGATTTGAACCCTCGGACGGGGGTTACCCGTCACACGCTTTCGAGGCGTGCTCCTTAGGCCGCTCGGACACGCCACCGCCGACTACGATACCGGAGGGGGTGCCTGATCGTTAAATCGGCTGGTCAGCGCTGGGTTCGGAAGAAATCGTCGAGGAGGGCGGCGCACTCGGGTTCGAGGATGCCGCCGCGGACCTGCGGCCGGTGGTTGAGTCGGCGATCGCGCACGACATCCCAGAGCGAGCCGACGGCGCCGGTCTTGGGTTCCCAGGCGCCGAAGACAACCTTGCCGACCCTGGCCAGCACGAGCGCGCCGGCGCACATGGTGCACGGTTCCAGGGTGACGGCCAGGGTCGCGCCTTCGAGCCGCCAGCCGTCGCCGTGGACGGCAGCGGCGGCGCGCAGGGCGAGGATCTCGGCGTGCGCGGTGGGGTCGCCGAGGGCTTCCCTGGCGTTCGTCGCGCGCGCGAGTTCACGGCCGTCGGCATCGAAGACGACGGCGCCGACCGGGACATCGCGCGGGTCGGCGCCCTTGGCGGCCGCGATCGCGGCGCGCACCATGTCTTCGTCGGTCACCGAGGCAGTTTGTCCAGGACGGCCGCGAATTCGGTGGCGAAGCCGAGCCGCTGGGCGATCATGCCGAGCTGCTCGTCGGGGTAGAGGTCGGTCTCGGCGAGGATCACGGCGAGCACCGGTTCCGGCAGGCCGAGGTCGGCCAGGACGCCGAGGTCGCCCTCTTCCCACGGTTCGATGTCGTCGAGTTCGTCGGGGTCGATGTCGGGGATCTCGACGTTGAGCGCGTCGAGGACGTCGGCGGCGATGTCGTAGTCGATCGCGGCGGTCGCGTCCGAGACGAGCAGGCGGGTGCCGCTCGGCGCCGGGCGCAACACGATGAAGAACTCGTCATCGACGTCGAGTAGCCCGAATACCGCCCCCGAGCTGCGCAATGCCTTCAATTCGGTCTCGGCGGCCGACAGATCCACGAGCGCGTCCTGGCTCAGTGGACTGCATCGCCACGTGCCTTCTTCGCGGACCACCGCCATGGCGAACCCTTCGACGTCGAAGTCGTCATCCGACGTCGCCCTGTTCGAGCCCGAGCGCTGTGCTGCCATGGACCAAACGGTAGTCTGTCCCGCCCGTAATGATGAACTCGTGTGCCAATCTGTTCCGATGACCCTCGACCAGCGTGCCCCTGTCTGCGTCCTCGGAACCGGCTTGATCGGCGGTTCGTTGCTGCGCGCCGCGGTCGCGGCGGGGTACGACGCGTTCGGTTACAACCGGTCGGATTCGGGTGCGGAGGCGGGGGGGGGGGGGGGGGGCGACCTCTCGGGCGGGGGGGGCGCGGGGCGGCGCCCGGGCCCCCCCCCCCCCCCCCCCCGAGTGCGCGCGGGGCCGCGGGCCGCCCGCGGCCCCCACCACC
>NZ_JBHXMY010000374.1:2039-5948 GCF_042720195.1 Nocardia sp. NPDC058497
GGGGGGGGGGGGGGGGGGGGCGGTCTGTTTTCTTGTGTGGGGGCGTGGGCGCGTGGGTGCTGCGCCGGGCCGCCGACACCGACGCGCTGCTTGTCCTCGCGGTGCCGATGCCCGCGGTCGAGCACATCCTCACCGAGATCGCCGCCATCGCGCCGCGGTGCCCGCTGACCGATGTGGTGAGCATCAAGGGCCCGGTCGCCGACGCGGTGCGCAAGCACGGTCTAGAGGCGAACTACGTCGGCGGGCATCCGATGGCGGGGACGGCCGAATCGGGCTGGGCGGCAACCGATCCCGAGCTGTTCCGCGGCGCGGTGTGGGCGGTCGGCGTCGACGAGGGCACCCGGGTCGAGCCGTGGACGCGGGTGGTGCGGCTGGCGCTGGACTGCGGGTCGGTCGTGGTTCCGGTGGTCGCCGACGAGCACGATCAGGCGGTCGCGCGGATCTCGCATCTGCCGCATGTGCTGGCCGAAGCGCTGGCGGCGGCGGGCGCGGCCGGTGGGGCGCTGTCGCTCGGCCTGGCCGCGGGGTCCTTCCGCGACGGCACGCGGGTGGCGGGGACCGCACCCGATCTGGTGCGCGCCATCTGTGAACCGAACGCCGCTGCTCTCGGGCAGGTGCTCGACGAGACAATCGCGGCGCTGGTCACCGCACGGGACACCCTGCGGGCAGACGGCACCCTCGGCGATGTTGTCGAGGCGGGTTACCGCGGTCGCACCGCCTACGACGAGCACACTCGCTGGGAGATCACCGGCATCGTTCCTGGTGTGGGCGACTGGCTCGGCGAACTGCACCGGGCCGGTCAGCGCGGTGGGGTACTCCGCGCCTTGTGAACCTGGCCGGACACGGCAGGGCGTGACATGACGCGGTGAACTCGATCGGGCACGGCGTGGTGCGGCGCGCACGGTGAACCCGATCTAGCACGGCGGGCGAACCTGGGTAGCGCGCCGGGGTGAGACGCGCTGCCCGCTGTCGTTGGCGCGACGCTGCGTGCGATCGACCCTGTGCACTGCCGTCGACGCCAGGCCGTGAATCTTCGAATCTTTGTTCTGCGCAGGCGATTCGGTGTCAGGCTCGTTCGGCGAGGCCAGGGTAGTCGAGCACGAAACCCTCGGGATCGACCGTCAGCGTGGCGCTCGAGACGGGGGACAGCACGTTGATGCCGTCGGCGGCGCTCGAGTAGGTGAGTTCGGCCTCCTGCACCAGCAGATCCGGCAGGCGCACGTAGACGACCGGGACCTGGAAGTCGCCGACCGCGTTCTGCAGGCCGAACCGGCGAATCGGCAGCGTGTTGAAGAACGGGCTCAGCACCACATCCACATCGAGCGCGCCGGCGAACGTCGAGCGCACATGGCTGCCGCCCGCGTCGACGAGCCAGTAGTTCTCCTCGTCGCGGGAGATCGAGGCGTGCCGTTCACCCGCGGCCGTGGTGGTGCGCAATGACAACCGCCGGGTCGCGCCCGCCTCGTCGGTGACCAGGTCGTAGGACGCGCTGAACGCCGGGTGCTCGCCGCAGGCACTGCCGATCATCCGGCCCGCTGCCCTGATCCGATTGCCGTTGAGCGTCACCCGGACCGATTCCATCCGGGTGTTGTCGTGGGCGCGCCAGGTGAGTACCGCCGGCCACCGGGAGGCCGGCCTGATCTCGGTGGGGCCGTCGGCTTGGCCCGGGGCTGGGGTCGTCACCTCTCTACGGTAAGCGACATCAGCCCCGTGGCTGTACAACACGGTGGCATCAGACCAGCGAATCCCGCCAGGCGGCGTGCAGACCCGCGAAGCGGCCCTGTCCGGCGATCAACTCGGCGGGTGCGCCGTCCTCAACGACCCGGCCCGCGTCCAGCACCAGCACCCGGTCGGCAATGGCCACGGTCGACAACCGATGCGCGATGATCACCGCGGTGCGCTCGCGCAACAGCGTCTCCAGCGCGTGCTGAACCAGCCGCTCGCCGGGGATGTCGAGACTCGACGTCGCCTCGTCCAGCACGATCACCGCGGGGTCGGCCAGGAACACCCTGGCGAACGCGACCAGCTGACGCTGGCCCGCCGAGAGCCTGCCGCCGCGGGTGCGGACATCGGTCGCGTACCCGTCGGGCAGCGACGTGACGAACGCGTCGAGGCCGACCGCCCGCGCCGCCGCCGCGACCTCGGCATCGGTCGCGTCGGGCCTGCCGAGCCGGATGTTGTCGGCGATGGTGCCGGAGAACAGGTACGCCTCCTGGGTGACCATCACGACGTGCCTGCGCAGCTCGGCATCGGCCAGCCTGCGCAGGTCGACACCGTCGAGGGTGATCGTGCCGCCGCTCGGGTCGTAGAACCGGGTGAGCAGCTTGGCCAGTGTCGACTTGCCAGCGCCGGTGGCGCCGACCAGCGCCACCACCTGTCCGGCCGGGATGACCAGGTCGAACTCCGGCAGCACCGGCGACTCGGTGTGGTAGCCGAACCAGACCTGGTCCATCCGCACCAGGCCGGTCGCCCGCTCGAGGGCGATCGGGTCGTCGGGTTCGGCGACCGCGGGCTCTTCCTCGAGCACGCCGGAGATCTTCTCCAGCGCCGCCGCGGCGGACTGGTAGGAGTTGAAGACCTGCGCGAGTTCGTCGAGCGGGCCGTAGAACTGGTCGAGGTAGAGCAGGTAGGCGGCGAGCACGCCGATCGCGAGATTGCCCTCCAGCACCTGCCATGCGCCGACCAGCAGCACGATCACCGTGGTCACCTTGCCGATGAAGTTCGACAGGCCGACGTAGTCGCCCATGCCGCGGATCGCGGTGGTGGTCGCCTTCTGGTACTCGCTGTCCTCGGCGCCGAGCACCTCCTGGTTGCGGTGCTCGCGACGGAACGTCTGCACCGCCCGCATGCCGCTCATCGACTCGACGAACTGCACGACGACGCGCGCGATCGCGCCACGCGTGCGCCGGTAGCCCGCCCGCTGGCGCCGCTGCGCCCACCGGGTCACCAGCACCAGCGGCACGAACCCGAGCAGCACGATCGAGGCCAGCATCGGATCCAGCCAGACCAGCAGCACCGCGATGGTGACGACCGACAGAATCGCGCTGAAGGCCTGGTTGAGCGCGCCTTCGAGCAGCTCCTGCAGCGTCTCGATATCGCTGGTGAGCCGCGTGACGACCTTGCCCGAGGTGTAGTTCTCATGGAACGACACGCTCAGCCGCTGCGTGTGCCGGAACGCGCGCACCCGCAGGTCGAACAGCACCCGCTGACTCAGCGAGCCGGACGCCCGCAGGAACAGGTACGTGGTCAGGCCCGACAGCACGGTGACGGCGACGAAGCCGGCGACGGTCGCCACCAGCGGTGTCCAATTGCCCTGCCGCCCTTGGCTGATGCCGTGATCGAGGCCGTAGGCGATGAACAACGGGGTCGACACCTTGGCCGCGTTGTCGAGCACGATCAGCACGAAGGTGAGCACCGCCTGCTTGCGGTAGGGCCGCACCAGGTCGAGCAGCAGCCGCCGGGATCGCCCGGCCAGCACCAGGTTTCCGGTGCCGGTGACGGTGTCGTCCTCCTTGGCGATGCCGCGCCAGTCCGCCGCCCGATCGGCCTGATCGGGCGCGGTGTCTTCGATATCGGTGTCGGTGGTCATGATTCACCTCCCATCAGTTCGCGGTAGCGGCTGTTGGTGCGCAGCAGTTTCTCGTGGGTGCCCTCGGCGACGATGCGTCCGTCGGCGAGCAACGCGACCCGGTCGGCCAGCGCCGCCGTCGACGGCCGGTGCGCGACCAGCAGCGTGGTGGCGCCGGAGAGCACCGTGCGCAACCGATCCTGCACGCGCTCTTCGGTTTCCACGTCCAGCGCCGAGAGCGGATCGTCGAGCACCATGATCCGGCCGTGCTCGGCGGCCGCCTCGGCGGGGAGCCCCGCGCAGGGCCGCGCGGGCCGCGGCCGGTGGCCGCCGGCCACCCA
>NZ_JBHXMY010000375.1:0-5939 GCF_042720195.1 Nocardia sp. NPDC058497
CAATGCGGCCTCGGCGGCGGGGGTCAGTGGTTTCTCACCGGCCAGCGCCTTGATCGGGTCGCCGGGGATCAGGAAAACCATCGCGTAGATCAGCAGCGTCGCGCCGAGGAAGACCGGAATCATCTGGAGCAGGCGCCGAAGTATGTACCAAGCCATCATTCCTCCGAAAACGGCCGGGGCCGAGCCACCGCACGTGGCCCGGCCCAGCTCCGAGTCCCTATTTCTCGATGTTCTCGAAGTCGAACAGACCGTTCCAGGCCAGATCGGCCTTGGTCACCCTGTCGGACCGGCCCGCGGCGGCGACATAGTCGAACACCGGGATGTCGGCCATGTCCCTGATCATGATCGTCTGCGCCTGCGCGATCAGCTTGTAGGACTCCTCCTGGGTCGGCGCGGCCATGGCGGCGTCGAACAGACGGTCCACCTCGGGGTTGTTGTAGTCGACGTTGTTGGTCTCGGAGTAGCTGTAGTACTGCGAGGACAGGAACTGCATCATCGTCGGGTAGTCGCCCTGCCAGCCGTAGCGGAAGGCCGTGCCGATGGTCTTGGCGTTCACCGCGTCACGCACGTTCTTGAACGTCGGCACCGGGTTGGCGACGGCGTCGATCCCGAGGGTGTTCTTGACGCTGTTGGCCACGGCCTCGATCCAGGCCTGGTGGCCGCCGTCGGAGTTGTAGGTGATCGTGTACTTGCCCGACCACGGCGAGATCGCGTCGGCCTGCGCCCACAGCTTCTTGGCCTGGTCCGGGTTGTAGTCGAACACCTCCGCGCCCGGCAGGTTGCCGTTGAAACCGGGCAGCGTCGAGGCGGTGAAATCGCGGGCGGGAACGCGCAATCCGTTGAAGATCTTCTCGATGATCTGCGGGCGGTTGATCGCCATGGAGATCGCCTTGCGGCGCAGCACGCCTTCCTCACCGCCGAAATGCGGCACGGTGGTCTGGATGCCGATGTGCTGGTTCTGCGCGGTCGGCTTGGTGATCGCGCGGTCGCCGAGATCGCTCTTGTAGGAGGTCAGCGCGCTGTCGGGAATGGTGTCGAGTGCATCGAGATTGCCCGCCTGCAGATCGGCGTAGGCGGTCTCGTAGGACTGGTACATGACGAACCGCAGGCCCTTGTTCTTGGCCGGACGGCCGCCGGGGTAATCCGGGTTGGGCTTCAAGTCGATCTTGACGTTGTGTTCCCACGATTCGAAGGCGTAGGGACCGTTGCCGACCGGGTTCTCACCGAAGGCCTTCATGTCCTTGAAGGCGGAATCGGGCAGCGGATAGAACGGGGCGTAGCCGAGCGCGCTCTCGAAATCGATCGACGGGGATTTCAGCTCGACGGTGAAGGTGCGGTCGTCGACCACCTTCAGGCCCGACATCGTCTGCGCCGTTGGCTGCTCGGCATTCACTTCGTCGAATCCGACAATCGGGGTGAACACATAACTCTGCAGCTGCGCGTTGGTGGCGAGCGCGCCGTAGTTCCACGCGTCGACGAACGACTTCGCGGTCACCGTCGTACCGTCGGTGAATTTCCAGTTCGGCTTGATCGTGATCCGGTACGACTTGCGGTCGGCGGTCTCGATCTTCTCCGCCATCTCATCGTGCGCCTCACCGGTGGCGTCGTAGTACTTCAGCCCGGCGAACAGGCGGTCGACGACGCGACCACCCATGTTCTCGTTGGTGTTGGTCGGCACCAACGGATTCTGCGGTTCACCCGCGTTGGTGGTGACAATGCTCGCGTCGGCACTGTCGTCGGACGAGCACGCAGTAAGGCTGAGGCTGGTGGCCGCCAGGCCCGCTGCGATCAGCGCAGTCGCTTTGATGAATCTCAACGCTCTCTCCCGGTTCGATTCCCGTGGCATAACGCGCTTTATGCTCGACAGAAAAGAATGAACAATTCTCGGAACCATCAGCTGAACGGTTGAGTTAAAACGATAGCCCGCGACCGCCCAGTCTGTCCGCGAAGTCATCGGATGAACTTGCCCGCGAAACCTCGCCGATACAACGCCCCCGATGGGGCACCCGGGTTGACTACTGTCGAGGTAGCAGGGGCGAGCCCCTCGCGACCGACCCGACCGCACCAGGCATGTGAGGCTGATTCGACATGACCGAAACCGCTGCAGGACATCAGGACTCGTATCCACCGAGCGCGGAGTTCGCCGCCTCCGCCAACGCGGGCGCCGCCCTCTACGACCGCGGCGAGACCGACCGCGACGGCTTCTGGACCGAACAGGCCAACCGGCTGCACTGGCACAAGCCCTTCACCCAGGTCCTGGACTGGGCCGATGCCCCGGTCGCGCGCTGGTTCGCCGACGGCGAGCTCAATGTCGCCTACAACTGCGTCGACCGGCACGTGATCGACGGGCACGGCGACCAGGTCGCCATCCACTGGGAGGGCGAGCCGGGCGATTCCCGCGACATCACCTACCGCGAGCTGCTCGCGGAGGTGTCGCGTGCCGCGAACTACCTGACCGAGCTCGGCCTCGCGGCGGGCGACCGCGTCGCGATCTACATGCCGATGGTGCCCGAGGCGATCGTGTCGATGCTGGCCTGCGCCCGCCTCGGACTCACCCACTCGGTGGTGTTCGCCGGCTTCTCGCCGAGCGCGCTGCGGCAGCGGGTCGACGATGCCGAGGCCCGGCTGATCATCACCACCGACGGGCAGTGGCGGCGCGGCAAGCCTGCCCCGCTCAAGGAGGCCGTCGACGAGGCGCTCGCCGCCAAGGGTGACGTGCCGTCCTCGGTCGAGCACGTGCTGGTGGTGCGGCGGGTCGGCACCGAGGTGCCGTGGACGGATGGCCGCGACCTGTGGTGGCACGAAACCGTCTCCGCCGCTTCGCCTTCGCACGAGGCACAGGCCTTCCCCGCCGAGCATCCCCTGTTCATCCTCTACACCTCCGGCACCACCGGAAAACCCAAGGGCATCCTGCACACCACCGGCGGCTACCTCACCCAAACCGCCTACACCCACCACAACGTCTTCGACCACAAAGCAGGCGACGACGTCTACTGGTGCACCGCCGACATCGGCTGGGTCACCGGCCACAGCTACATCGTCTACGGACCACTGGCCAACCGCGCCACCCAAGTCGTCTACGAAGGCACTCCCAACTCCCCCAACGAACACCGCCACTTCGAGATCATCGAAAAATATGGCGTCACCATCTATTACACCGCGCCGACGCTGATACGCACCTTCATGAAGTGGGGCCGGGAGATCCCCGACGCGCACAACCTGTCCACGCTGCGGCTGCTCGGTTCCGTCGGCGAACCGATCAATCCCGAAGCCTGGCGCTGGTATCGAGACGTCATCGGCGCCAACAAGACCCCCATCGTCGACACCTGGTGGCAGACCGAAACCGGCGCGATCATGATCTCGCCGCTGCCCGGCGTCACCGCGGCCAAGCCCGGCGCCGCCATGCGCCCGCTGCCCGGTATCTCGGCGAAGGTCGTCGACGAGGAGGGCAAGCCGGTGCAGCTCGGCGAGACCGAGGCCAACGGCTACCTGGTGCTGGACAAGCCGTGGCCGTCTATGCTGCGCGGCATCTGGGGCGACATGGAGCGGTACCGGGCGACCTACTGGGACCGCTATCCGGAGCAGGGCTGGTACTTCGCCGGTGACGGCGCCAAGCTCGATGCCGACGGCGATCTGTGGGTGCTGGGCCGGGTGGACGACGTCATGAACGTCTCCGGTCACCGGATCTCCACCGCCGAGGTCGAATCCGCGCTCGTCGGGCATGCCGGCGTGGCCGAGGCCGCCGTGGTCGGGGCGAGCGACGCGACGACGGGTCAGGGCATCGTCGCCTTCGTCATCCTCACCGGTGACGCGGCCGGTCAGGCCGGACCGGCCCTGGTCGACGAGCTGAAGGCCGAAGTGGCCAAGGAGATAAGCCCGATCGCCAAGCCGCGCGAGATCCACATCGTGCCCGAACTGCCCAAGACCCGCAGCGGCAAGATCATGCGCAGGCTGCTGCGCGACGTCGCCGAGGGACGCGAACTCGGCGACACCTCCACCCTGGTCGACCCGACCGTGTTCGAGGCGATCGCCAAGGGATGAACCGAGCATGTCGGACCGGCACGGCACGCGCGATACCGGGCATGCTGTGACGGTGGAGATTCCTATGTTTCCGCTGGGGGCGGTACTGCTGCCCGGCGAGCCGCTGTCGCTGCAGATCTTCGAACCGCGCTATGTCGCGCTGGTCGAGGACTGCCTCGACGGACGCCGGGAACCCGAGTTCGGCGTCGTCCTGATCGCGCGTGGGCACGAGGTCGGCGGCGGTGACGTCCGCACCGATGTCGGCGTCGTCGCCCGGATCACCGACGTCGTCGAACTGTCGGGCTCACGGTTCCGGCTGCGCTGCCTCGGCACCGACCGCATCCGCGTCGAGCAGTGGCTCACCGACGCACCGTATCCCCAGGCCGAGGTACGGGTATGGCCGGACGAACCAGGCGCCGACGACACCGACCTACTGGCCGACCTGCGCAAACGCGCCGATCGCCTGCACACGCTCACCGCGCAGCTGGCCCGCCGCTCCGGCATCCGGCGCCCACCGCCGTCGGCGTCGCTGGAAGATCTCTCCACCGACCCGACAACCCGCTCCTACGAGCTGGCCGCCCGCCTGCCGATCGGCCCCACCGATCGCCAGGCGGCGCTGTCGGCCCCGGACCCGCACATCCGGTTGGCGACCCTCACCACCGCGGTAGACGACGCGATCGCGATGATGGAGTTCCGGTTGCAGTGATCCGGCCCGAACGCCGGTCAGCCGCGCGGCACCGGTCGCTGTGGCGCAAGCGTGTCACCGTCGGCGTTCGCCAAGCATCGCTCGAGCGCGACGAACGCTTCGAAGACGTCGGGGGCCTCGAAGGCGCGGTTGCGGCGCCCGATGCTGACCTGCCGGAGGATGCCCGCCTGGACGAGGCGGTCGATGGCGGTGTTGGCGGCGGGAAAACTCCGCCCGACCAACGCCGCCGCGGTGGCCGCGGTGATGATCGGCGCACCGACGAGATGGGGAAGCAGCAGCGCGGCAGCTGAATCGGCACGTACCGGCGCCAGTCGCGCACGCCAGTTCGCCAGCAGCGCGGCGGTTCTCGTCTCGAAGACCATCGCGTCGGCCACCGCTTGACTGCACGCCGCGGCACAGCGCCCGACCCAGGTATTCACACCCTCCATCGCCGCCGCGGTATCGGGCGCACCGAGATGCCGGAATCCGGTGAGGCCATCGATGTAGCTGCGGGTCGCCGTCGCCAGCACGAGCGAGACCGGCGCGATCACCCGTTCGGACAGGCCACGGCGGCGAAGTACGAGGTGGATCAGCACCCGACCGGTACGTCCGTTGCCGTCGACGAACGGGTGGATCGTTTCGAACTGGGCGTGTGCGATCGCGGCCTGCGCGACCGCGGGCAGGTCGTCGGTGTCGAGGAAAGCGATCAGGTCGGCCATCAACTCCTCGACATAGCGTGCGGGAGGCGGCACATAGATCGCTGAGCGCGGGTTGTAGTCGCTGCCGCCGATCCAGTTCTGGCGATCCCGAAAGCGCCCGCCGTGCGGCTCGAGCCGAGTACCTGTCAGCAAGCGCCGATGCACCTCGGTGACGACCTCGGTGGTGATCGCCTGACCGCGCGAAACGGATCGCACTCCGGCCGCCATCGCTTCGATGTTGGCCAGCACTTCCACCGCGGTGACATCGGCCGGCTTGTCGTCGAGGTCCGCGGCAGCCGCGGCACGCAGTAGTGGGGGGGGGGCGGGGGGGGGCGCGGCCCACCCGGGAGAGCGGCACGCACCCCCCCGCCCCCCCACCCCCCCCCCCTCTCTCACCCCCCCCCCCCGCGGCGCGGCTCGCCCCCCCCCCCCCCCCCCCTCCACCACCTCCGCCCGCCCACTCCGTCTGGTCCCGGGACACGCCGACGGCCCCCCGCCCGGGCCGCCCGACCCAGGTGGCGGTGCCGGGCATCGGC
>NZ_JBHXMY010000376.1:0-5932 GCF_042720195.1 Nocardia sp. NPDC058497
AGACTCAGCCGCCCCGACCGAAGCGCTCGATGGTAGAGAGCGACGATCGAATCGTTCTCACCGCCACCGCTATTCGCGTTCTCGGTCTGCGGCACCGAGCCGACGCCATTGGCCACCCGGGGTTCCTCGGGCAAGCGTCCCAGCAGATAGCGCGCCAACCCGAGAGTGTCCGGTTCGTCGAATACCACCATGGCCGGCAGACGCAGCCCCGTTTCCCGGGCCAGGACGTTGCGCATCTCGATCGCGGTCAGCGAATCGAAGCCCGCGTCGGCGAGATTCGATCCGATATCGTCTCCGTCGACATAACCCAAAATCCGTACGGCCGCCGAGGTGATCATCTCCGTCAGCAAGGTCTCTTGCTGCGCGGTGGACAAACCCCGCAGCCGCTGCGCCAGCGACCGAGTCTCGATCACGTGCACCGTCTTCCGGTCGGTACGCTGCGCAATCTCGCGGAACAGTGGTGGCACCGTGGCGGTTTCACCCAGCGCCGCGAGGTCGAGGCGGGCGGCGGTCACCGTGGGGCGGTGCTGAGCCACGGCGGCATCGAACCACGCCAACCCTTGTTCAGCGGTCAGCCCTCGAATGCCATCACGTTCGAGACGTGTGGTGTCCTCGCCGCGCAGGCGTGCACCCATACCGGTGCCGGTGTCCCACAGACCCCAGGCAATCGAGACCGCCGCCGAACCATCCGCGCGTCGATATTCGGCCAGCGCATCCAGGAACGCATTGGCCGCCGCGTAGTTACCTTGACCCGCACCCCCGAACACGCCCGCGACCGAGGAGTACAGGACGAACAACGCGAGGTCCAGCTCACGGGTGGCCTCGTGCAGCCACCACGCGGCATCCGCCTTGGCCGCCAACACCGTATCGATGCGATCGGGCATCAATGCCGAGACCACACCGTCGTCGAGCACGCCAGCGGTGTGCACGACACCGACCACCGGCGCATCCTCGGGCACGCCCGCCAACAATGTCTCCACACCGGAACGGGTGGACACATCACAGGCAACCACCGACACCCGCGCGCCCAGGCCGGTCAGCTCAGCGACCAAATCCTGAGCGCCGGGCGCAGTTTCACCGCGTCGAGAGGCCAGCACCAGCGAACGCGCACCGTGGGCGAGGACCAGATGCCTGGCAACCAACGCACCCAGACCGCCGGTGCCGCCGGTGACCACGACAGAACCCGTCGACAACCGCGCATCCAGCTCGGACCCGGAATCGGCGGCGCCGATCGTAGACAGTCGCGTCAGACGTGCCCCGTGTACGACGCCCTTCCGCACCGCCACTTGCGGCTCACCCGCGGCAACCGCGCGACCGACCAGGTCCGCCAGCGCGTCCTGGCCCGATGAGCCATCGATATCGATGTCGGCCAACAGGATTCGTCCGGGCTCCTCCGACTGTGCCGACCGCACCAGGCCCCATACCGCGGCAGCGGCGACATCGGTGACCGGCTTACCGGCCACCGAGACCGCTCCCGCGGTCAAGACCAGCAGCCGGCTGTCGGCGAAACGCGAATCCTTGAACCAGCCCTGAATCGCTCTCAGCACCTCATGGGTGACGGCATGCATCCGGTGCACCGTGTCGCGGCCGATGCCGAAGTCACGGAGGTCGAGCACCACGACGGGTGGCACGTCCGACCTCCGCTCGGCCGCGGCGAGGACGGATCCAGCGGTGACGAACGACTCGAAGTCCGGTGCGGGGGCCGTGGTCGCCGGAATTTCCAGGGAGATCCACTCGACGCCCGACAGGCGCTCACCGGGCACCGAACCGGATACCTGCATGGAGCGGCTGGTCAGCGCGCTGACGGTGACGATGCGTCGCCCGGTCTCGTCCCTGGCATCGATCGACACCGCGCTCGGTCCCGCACTCTCGGGCGCATCGGCGACGATGTGCGCGCGCAGCACGGTGGCACCCGAGGCGTGCAATGCCACCTTCCGCCACTCGAACGGCATACGAGGACCACCGGAGTCCACCATATCCAGATCGAGAGAGGTCTGCGCGGCGACTGAGCCTTGGAGCACCGCATCGAGCAGCGCCGGATGCAGCCCGTAGCCGGACACGCTCCCGTGTTCAGGCAATACGGCCTCGACGAATACTTCCGAGCCGCGCCGCCAAACCGCCCGCAGCCCTTGGAATGTCGGCCCGTAGGTGTAACCCGCGTCGTTCAAGCGCTCGTACATCCGGTTCAGGTCGACCGGATGCGCACCGAGGGGTGGCCACGGCTCCGGTTCCGCTGCCGTGTCGCCACGATCGGTCATCGCCAGGTCTGCCGGAGCGACGATGCCTTCAGCGTGCAGGGTCCATAGCGAATCATGTTCGCTACCAGTCGATTCCGGACGCGAATGCACCGAAACCGGGCGCTCGCCCCACTGTCCCGTGGCACCGACGACGACGCGTACCTGCACACCCGCGGTCGCGGGCAGCACCAACGGTGCGATCAAGGTCAGCTCTTCAAGCAGTGCGCACCCGACCTCGTCGCCGGCCCGCATCACCAGTTCGACGAACCCGGTGCCGGGCAGCAACACGACATCGGATACCGCATGATCGGCCAGCCATCGTTGCGAGCCCAGCGCAAGGCGGCCCGACACGATGACTCCCCCGGATTCGGGCATCGAGACCACCGCGCCGATCATCGGATGAGACGACGCCTCCAATCCCAGTACACCGGCGTCACCAGCCAGTTCCGATTCCAGCCAGTAATGGCGGCGCTGGAACGCATACGACGGCAACTGCGCCTTTCGGCGAGGCTTGGTGTCCCACAGCCGTTCCCAGGAGACCGCACGACCGGACGCGGTGACATCGATCGTCGCGAGAGCAGTGAGCAGAGTCTCCGCTTCCGGGCGTTTGCGTCCCAGCACGGCAACCACCGCGGTGCCGGTGGCATCGTCGGTGTCGACGATATCGCTGATCAGTCCGGTGAGACCGCCGTCGGGGCCGGCAATGAGGAACCGTGAGGCGCCCCACTCGCGCATCGCCTGCACGCCGTCGGCGAAGCGCACACACTCCCGCACATGCGACACCCAGTACCGAGTCGATCGCATCGACGAATCCGCCAGCGTTCCGGTCACATTCGACACGATCGGGATCGACGGCTCGCGCCACTCGATCGTCGACAATTCCTGGGCGAATTGGGCCAGCATCGGATCCATCAACGGCGAGTGGAACGCGTGCGATACCAGTAGCCAGCGCACCCGATCTGCCGCGACACCCAACCGCGCGACAACCGTGGCGACTTGATCATGTGTGCCCGAAACCACCACTGCACGAGCACCGTTCACTACCGCGATACCCACCGATGCCAATCCCGTGTCCAGGACCGCCAGCACGTCGGCTTCGCGCACCGCCAGCGCAGCCATGGCTCCACCCGGCGGTAGCGCCTGCATCAACCGTGCCCGGGCCGCGACGAGGACTGCCGCGTCCTGCAGCGACAGCACACCGGCCACGTGCGCGGCGACGATCTCACCGACGGAATGGCCGGCCACCACGTCCGGGGTGAGACCGAGTGATTCGAGCAGCCGTGCGGTGGCCACGCCCACCGCGAACAGCCCGGTCTGGGCAAACAGTGTCGAATTCAGCGCGGCGGAGTCGTCTTCGACACCCCAGATCACCTCGCGTACCGACCTGCCCAGCTCTGCTTCGAGCAGCGCTGTCACTTCGTCGAATGCGGCGGCGAACACCGGGAACGTCTGCGCCAGTTCATGACCCATACCGATCCACTGCGACCCTTGCCCCGGGAACACCCACGCGGTCTTCCCCGCCCGGGCGCTGCCCGAGGTGAGCGCCGGATTCGGATGTCCGGACACCAGCGACGACAAGCCCGCCAGCAACTGTGCGCGGTCGGCACCGGTAACGACGGCACGATGCTCATGACGCGCTCTGTTCACCAGAGACCAGCCGATATCACCGAGCGACACCTGCGCATCGGCCTCGACGTGCGCAGCCAACCGTGCCGCATAGTCGTGCAGCGCCGGCACGGATCGTGCCGACAACACCCACGGCAGCACAGTGGACGAATCATCGATCACCACATCGGATTCCGCACTCTCGTCGCGAACCCCGGGTGCCTGTTCGATGATGACGTGGGCGTTGGTGCCACTGATGCCGAACGAGGACACCCCCGCCCGGCGTGGACGACCGCTCTGCGGCCAAGCCCGTGCGTCGGTCACCAGCTCGACGTGGCCGGCGTCCCAGTCCACGTGTGAGGAGGGTGCGTCCACGTGCAAGGTTTTGGGCACGATTCCGTGCCGCATCGCGAGCACCATTTTCATCACACCGGCCACGCCCGAGGCGGCCTGGGTGTGACCGAGGTTCGACTTCAACGCACCCAGCAGCAACGGCTGACCGGAGGGCCGGTCCTGACCGTAGGTCGCCAACAGTGCCTGCGCCTCAATAGGATCGCCGAGACGGGTGCCGGTGCCATGAGCTTCCACGACATCGATGTCGGTCACCGACAGTCCCGCATTGGCCAGGGTGCGGCGGATCACCCGCTGCTGCGAGGGACCGTTAGGAGCAGTCAAACCGTTGGATGCGCCATCCTGATTCACCGCCGTGCCACGGACCACGGCCAGCACCTCGTGGCCGAGACGGCGTGCGTCGGACAAGCGTTCCAACACCAGCACGCCTGCGCCTTCGCCCCAGGCGGTGCCGTCAGCAGCCTCGGCGAAAGGTTTGCAGCGGCCATCTGCTGCGAGCCCGCGTTGCTGGGAAAAGCCCACGAACACATCAGGGGTCGCCATCACCGTGACACCACCGGCGAGAGCCATGGAGCATTCCCCTGATTGCAGGGCTTGTACGGCTTGATGCACTGCGACCAGAGACGAGGAGCATGCGGTATCGACCGACACCGCGGGGCCTTCGAGTCCGAGCACATACGATACCCGGCCTGACACGATTGCTCCCGCGCTGCTGTTGCCGGGGTAATCGTGATGCATCACTCCGGTGAAAACACCGGTATCACTGCCACGCAGGGAATTCGGGTCGACACCGGCATGCTCGAGCGCTTCCCACACCGTCTCCAACAGCACGCGCTGTTGGGGGTCCATCGTCACCGCTTCGCGCGGCGAGATTCCGAAGAAGCCGGCGTCGAACCATCCGGCCTCGTGCAGGAATCCGCCTTCTCGTACATAGGATTTGCCGGGCACGCCCGGCTGGGGATCGAACAGGACGTCGGTATTCCAGCCACGATCGGTCGGGAACGTCGAGACGGCATCGCGTTCCTCGATCAGCAACTGCCACAAGCCTTCCGGCGATGAGACTCCCCCCGGCAAGCGACAACCCATACCGACGATCACGACCGGGTCCTCCGACAGCAACGCCGCTGCGGCAGGCGCCGCTGCGGCAGCCACCTGGACCTGCGAGCCGCCACGCGACTCGTCCAGAACGAACCGCGCCACCGCTTCCGGCGTCGGATAGTCGAATACCAGGGTCGCTGGCAACCGCACACCGGTCACCGCACGCAGCCGGTTGCGCATCTCGACCGCGGTCAGCGAATCGAAACCCAGCTCACGGAAATTGCGATCAACCCCGAGATCCGAACCGCTCTCGAAGCCCAACACCGCAGCGACCTCCACCCGCACGGTGTCCAGAACCACGGCCAGCGCCTCGGTCTCGGACAACCCGGCAACCTTGCGCTGCAACGCCGACTTCGCATCTGCGCGTGCAGCACTGCGGCCGACGGTGCGGCGAGCCGGCGGAACAAGCTCGTGGAGAAGCGGTGGAATCGCAGTAGCCTCGCGCAGCGTCGCGATATCCAGACGCACGGCCGTCACGACTGCCCGCTCGTGTGCGATTGCCGTGTCGAACCAGGCCAGACCCTGGTCCCCGGTGATTCCGAGCACGCCGTCGCGCGACAGTCGGGTGGTGTGCTCGTCACGCAGCCGCGAGCCCATACCGGTACCGGTATCCCACAGTCCCCACGCGATCGACACCGCCG
>NZ_JBHXMY010000377.1:0-5884 GCF_042720195.1 Nocardia sp. NPDC058497
GGTGCCGCTGAACGTGGATCGCCAGATCGTCGGCTCTGTGTGGGATCTGCTCAGCCCCTACGCCCTGCTCGGCGGCCTGACGACCGGCATCCTGTTCGCCCTGCACGGCGCGGTGTTCCTGGTGCTCAAGACCGGCGGCGAGGTCCGGGCCGACGCGCAGCGCATCGTCCGGCTGCTGCTGGTGCCGACCGCGGTGATCGTCGGCGGCTTCGGGGTGTGGACCCAGCTCGCCTACGGTGCGGGCTGGACCTGGGCGGTGCTGGTGACGGCGGTGCTCGGATTGGTGCTCACCGGTGCGGCGAACGCGGCGGGTCGCGACGGCTGGGCGTTCGTCGGCACCACGCTCACGGTCATCTCGGCCACTGTGCTCATCGTCGGCTCGATGTACCCGAACGTGCTGCCCTCGACCATCAGCCCGCTCTACGACCTGAACATCTACAACGCGTCCTCGACGCCATACACCCTGAAGGTGATGAGCTGGGCCGCGCTGCTGGCCACGCCGGTCGTGCTCGTCTACCAGGGCTGGACGTACTGGGTGTTCCGGCAGCGGCTGACCGTCGAGCAGATTCCGGCGCCGACCGGGCTGCCGCTGATCGGCAAGGACTGAGTCATGGCACGGGCGGGCAGGTCGCAGAACGGGTCGGCCGTCGATCGGCGGACCGGTGCCGGATCGGTGAACCCGTCCCAGCACGGTGCGGTCGTCGAACCGCGGACTGCCAAGCGCCGTCCCGTCGACCCCCGCCTGCTGCGGTACGCCCATTCGGCCCGGCCCCACCTGGTGGTGTCGGTACTGCTCGCCCTGGTGATCACGGCGACGATCGTGGTGATCGCCGTGCTGCTCGGCCGGGTGCTCGCCGGGGTCATCACCGACCCCAGCGAGCGCGAGTTCAGCGCGTGGACAACGGAATTGATCGGGCTGGCCGTCGCTGTGGCGGTACGCGCGGCGGCGAGCTGGTGGCAGGCGCGGCTGGCGCATCGGGCCGGTGCCACCGTCGTCGCCGAACTCGAATCGGCGGTGCTGCGGGCGGGCGCCGAACTGCCGCCGCGCGAACTCGACGCGCGCCGGACCGAGATCGCGGTCGTGGTCGGCAACGGGCTGAGCGGCTTGCGCGGGTGGTTCACCGGCTATCTGCCCGCCCTGCTGCTGGCCTGCCTGGTGCCGCCGATCGTGTTGGTGGTCATCGCCTTCCACGATCCGACCTCGGCGCTGATCGCGATCATCACGGTGCCGCTGATCCCGCTGTTCATGGTGCTCATCGGCCTGCTCACCCAGGGTCGCGCCGAAGCGACCCTCGCCGCGACCACCCGCCTGTCGGACCAGCTCCTCGATCTGTTCGCGGGCATGCCGACGCTGCGTGCCCTCGGCCGCGAAGGGCCCGAGGGGCCCACCATGGTGAAACAGGTCCAGGCGCTGGGGGATTCGCTGCGGCGGCGGACCATGCGGGCGCTGCGGATCGCGTTCCTGTCCTCGATGGTGCTGGAGTCGCTGGCGACCTTGAGTGTCGCGCTGATCGCCGTCGCCATCGGCTTGCGGTTGGTGTATGGGGAGATGAGTTTGTACGCCGGGCTCGTCGCGTTGATCCTCGCGCCGGAGGTGTACTGGCCGCTGCGGCAGGTGGGGGAGAAGTTCCATGCGGCGCAGGATGGGATGGCGGCGGGGGACAAGGCTTTTGCGGTGCTGGAGTCGGGGGGATTCGCCGGTGATGGCGCGTCGGCAGCGCGCGACCAGAGCACGGCACACGGTGGCGTCCGGGGTGCCCGTGCGCAAGGCGCGACTCATGCGGGCGTCCGTCGTACCGGTTCGGGAATCATGGTGCGCGGGTTGACGATTGCCGCCCGCTCGGGGAATGCGCCCGATCGTCTGACCGCCGAACTCGCTCCCGGGGCGGTGACAGTCCTGACCGGGCCGAACGGATGCGGGAAATCGACTGCGCTGCAAGCGATTCTCGGCCTGGTCGCCCCCGGTGCCGGCGCCGTCCTTGTCGACGGCACCGATGTCCGCGAGCTCGACCCGGACAGCTGGTGGGCCCGCATCGCCTGGCTGCCCCAGCGGCCGGTCCTGGTACCGGGAACACTGCGCGAGAACATCGAACTCCTCGGCGCACACTCCACCGCCGCCGACCTCGACGAGATCAGCGCCGCAACAGGTTTCGATGCCGTGCTCAACGAACTACCGGACCGCTGGGACACGATCGTCGGCCAGGGCGGCATCGGCCTGTCACTGGGCCAGCGACAGCGCCTCGCCCTCACCAGGGTGCTGGCCGCCCACCGCCCCATCCTCCTGCTCGATGAACCCACCGCCCACCTCGATTCCCAGAGCGAGCAGCACGTGCTGACCACCCTGCGTGCTATCGCGGCCGCAGGCGCGACCGTCGTTGTCGTCGGCCACCGCCCGACGGTCCTGGCCGCGGCTGACGTCGTCGTGCAGGTGGTCGGAAGCACTGCACCCGCCACCGACCGGCTCGAAGGTGCCGGCTCCGATCGAGCGACGCCTTCTGCCGATGACCACGCAGCCCCCACTGATGCGGTGCCGGACACCAGATTCGGCGCCGACGGCAGCTCTGCGGACCGCGGGTCCGACAGACAGACGATGATCGATCGTGCGGAATCTCGAAGCTACGGCGTCGAGGATGCTGTGCAGGGGGTGTCGGTGTCGTGACCGAAGTCGGGCTCGAGCGTGGTGGGTCGCTGCGGCGGGATCTGCGGGAGATGCGGCAACTGCTTGCGTTGTCGCCGTGGCGGGTCGTGGTGGCGATCGCGTGGGGTGCGGCGGCGCTCGGTAGTGGGCTCGGGCTGGCTGCGCTGGCGGCGTGGTTGATCGCGCGGGCCTGGCAGATGCCGCCGGTGCTCTATCTCAGTGTGGCGGTGGTCGCGGTGCGCGCGCTGGGCATCTCGCGGGGACTGTGCCGGTATCTGGAGCGGCTGGCCACCCACGATGTGGCGCTGCGGGCGATGACCACGGCGCGGACGACGGTGTACCGCACGCTGGCGCATGCGGATATCTGGTGGTGGCAGGGGACTTCGGCGGATCGTCCGTCGGGTACGCAGGGCGATGCGCGCGAGGTCGACTCCGCAGCGGAGCTCAGCATGGGCGGGGCGGTGCCTGGTGCCGCGGCGCGATCCGCACGCGTGGGTGTTTCGGGGCGCGGTGCCGTGGCGCGGACCAGCGGCTCTGTGGCGTCGAGCGGGGGTGGTGATCTGCGGGAGATGCGGCGTGGTGATCTGCTGGTGCGGATCGGTGCCGATATCGATGACCTCGGTGCGGTGGTGGTCCGGGTGCTGGTTCCGGTCGCGGTGGCGGTGGTGCTGTCACTCGCGGCGATCGGACTGATCGCGTTCATCTCGGTGTCCGCCGCGGTGATTCTGGCTGTCGCCCTCGCTGTTTCGGGGATGCTGGCGCCATGGCTGTCGGGCGTGGCAGCGCGGGAAGCCGAGCAGGCCGTGCGCGCCGACCGTGCGGAGTTCACGGCGGAGGCGGTCACCGTGCTCGACCATGCCGCCGAACTTCGTGTCGCGGGCAAGCTCGACGCGGCACTCGCCCAGGCGGACAAGGCGACTCGGCGGGCGGTGCGAGCCGAGGACACCGCCGCCTCGCACAGCGCCTGGGCAGCCGCCGCGACCCCGCTGTCCATCGGCGTCAGCGCACTGGGAGCCCTGCTGGTCGGCATCGCCGCGTACGGACCGACGGGCGGGCTGCCCGGCGGCATGACCCCGATGGCACTCACCATCCTCGTCTTGGTCCCGCTATCGGCTTTCGAAGCCGTCGGCGCCCTCCCCGCCGCGGCAACCACTTTGACGACTTCCCGTGCAGCCCTGCACCGTCTCCGCGCCGCCCAGTCGGGCGAGACCAGCGGCGCCGCCGAGTCAGGCGGCACTGGCGAGACCAGCGGCACCGCCGCGACCGGCGCGACCGGCGCGACCGCCGCGACCGGCGCGACCGGCGAGTCCGGAGAGTCCGGCGCTACTGGAGAGTCCGGCGGGTCCGGCGCGACTGGAAATTCGATCCGCACCCACGCGACCGGCGGGGTGGCCGGGGCAGACGGTGGCGCGGTTCCGGGCAGCCGGGTGCGTGGGGCCGCCGAAACGCAAGCCGGCGCGGAGTACCGGTTGCCGCGTATCCCGCTGCCCGAGGGCCGCCGCATCGTCGTCATCGGACCCAGCGGCGCGGGCAAGACGACCCTGCTCATGTCCTGGGCAGGCCTGTTCGACACTCCCCGCCACGGGGTCACCTTCTTCGCCGAGGACGCCCACCTGTTCGGCACCTCGATCCTGGAGAACCTGCGCGTCGCTCGCGGTGACCTCACCGTCGAAGACGCCGAAAAAGCACTGCGGACAGTCGGACTCGGCCCCTGGCTCGACTCCCTGCCCGACGGCGTGCACACCGGGCTGACCGCAGGCGCGGCCGCGGTATCAGGCGGACAGCGCAGACGCATCCTGCTCGCCCGCGCACTCGTCGCCCCAGCCACCACCCTGCTGCTCGACGAGCCCACCGAACACCTGGCCGCCGCCGAAGGCGAACAACTGCTCCGGGACCTCCTCGATGCCGACAGCGGCCTGGTCGACCCGAACCGCACGGTCGTCGTCGTCACCCACCAGCTCCCGGCGGACCACCGCGCCGACACGATTGTCACCGTCGACGCCACCGGCGCCTGCCACCTCACCCACCGGGCACCCTGACCGGCATCCGCCCAGGTCAGCGCGACGAGAAAATCAATTGCCGAGCTCACGATGCGCAGATAGATTCGTCAGTACACAAGAGAGGAGGTGGTCTGAAGAATGTATGTTCATCGGATGCGTGAGGTGGCTGCCCGCTAGCAGCTCCACTGCGGGAGATTCCCCAGCGGTGCGCTGAGCGAATCCCAGGCAGTCACCCGACCCCCGAGCCCCCGGACGATCCAACCGGGACCACCGCGTTCACGAACGCAGTGGAACGGCTCGGGGGTCGCTCCATGTCTGGGGAAAACGTGCTGCTAGAGGTACTGATGCGCCGCTACGATGTGAGGATGAACGCAGAGCCGCTACCTGACGAGGTAGATGAAGCGGATGCGCCACCCACGTGGTTGGCGCCTCCCGGGGGGTACACGGCTGAGAAGTTTCTAGCGATGCGCGGCTTGCCGAAACACACCGAGTTGATCGATGGGGGATTGGTCTTCGTGAGTCCGCAGCGTAAGTGGCATCGGCGTGTCATCTCGATGGTTCGTGGGCAGTTGCGGGCTCAGGCTCCCGACAGCTTGCGCGCGGACCGCGAAATGGCGGTGCGACTGGCGGACCGGCAGATGCCGGAGCCGGATGTGTTGATCGTCAGCTCGGAGGCATTCGGTCGGGACGACCCCCAGAGCTTCTACTACCCCGACGACGTTGTACTCGTGGTCGAAGTCGTCTCACCGGACTCCGAGGAACGTGATCGCGACACGAAGCCGTTCAAGTACGCGAAGGCGGGGATCCCGCACTTCTGGCGGGTGGAACGAGGAACCGCTGACCAGGTCGTCGTGTACGCCTACGAGCTCGACCCGGTCACCCAGCGGTACGTGCCCGTCGGGATCTATCACGATCGGCTGACGGCTCGTGTGCCGTTCCCGATGGATCTTGACCTGACCGCGCTCGAAAATTAGCGCGGCAAACGATTCTGAGATTCCCTGCTTGTCGGTGAACAACTCGGAGAGCGCCCCGCTGTGTGCGTGCGCGGCGGGGCGCCCGAGGTAGGAAGTCAGCCGATGTAGCGCTGCAAGCGGGCCGAGAGGCGGGGTTCGAGGGCGCCATCGGCGTTTACTCGTTCCTCGACGTAGGCCAGGTCGCCGCCTTCGACGATGCCGTAGAGGCGCGTTGGGGCCCCCCCCCCCGGGCCCGCCAGGGGGGGGGTGAACGCGGGGGGGGGGCGGTTACC
>NZ_JBHXMY010000378.1:0-5873 GCF_042720195.1 Nocardia sp. NPDC058497
CCGATATCGCCCTGCCCGCGGTGGGGGTTATCCTCGGCGAGGTGGGCGTGGCGGGCTAAGACCGCACGGCCACGGGCCTGGGCCGCCGGCTCGCCGTGGCCGAGCGCCTCGGCTTCACGACCGCCCTCGTCCCACCCGGTTCGGAGAAAACCAAGATCGGTTCGATGCGTATCCACGAGGTCGGCGATCTCCGGTCGGCCCTGCGCCTGGCCGAACTCCGCAAATCCCGCGCACCCCGCGACCCGGTCCCCGTGGAATAACCCCGGCAAACCGCCGATTTCGCCGAAATTCGGCATTCCTGTGCCAACAACCATTGACGCGCGCATCGATCATGCGAAGCTTGCAAATTGCCCCAACTTGAACATGTGACCTACAGCGCACCCGCACAATGCCGGCCCTTCCCAGCTGGCCCCGCAACCCCGACCTCGCTGGCCCCGCCCCCCGCCCCCGAGGAGTGGCAGGCCGACGCAATCGCTCCCAACCGGCCCCGTACGCCCCGACCTCGAGGAGGGGCAGGCCGACGAAGTCGGCCGACGGGACAGGAGGGGCCGCGACTCGAGCGCGCCAGCGCTCCAATCACTCAGCCAGGTTGAAGGGCTCGGCCGCGCTGCGGATGGCGCCGAGCTGCGCCACCACCATGTAGGCGCCGGCGGGCACCTGCAACCGATCCCCGGCGCACTGGGGCTGCGAGGTGGTCCCGAACCAGGCCCCCTTGTAGGACAGCTGTTCGCCTGCCTTCAGCGTCTTCAGATCGGGCGGCCCGTCCGGATTGCAGTCGTTGCTTGCCCACAGCCGCCGCTGCCCGTCGAGCGTGTACACCAGGAACTGCGGGCCCGGCCCCAGATCCCGCGAACAGGGCGCCGACGAGATATTCGTGATGACAGTCCCGAACGCGGGCTGATCCCCCACCCGATACGTCGGCTGCCCGACCGTCACCTTCAGCGCCAGCGACTGATCGCCACACGGAGCGGCCGCGGGCTCAGCCGCCGCCGAACTGGTCGCCACGGCACTCGACGTGGGGGTCGCCGAGCTGCTGCTCGCCGTCGTCGAGCTCGACTCGGCGGAACTGCTACTGCTCGACTCGGAGGTGGTCGTCGCCGCCGCGTCGGTCTTCCCCGACGAGTCCCCGCCGCGCGCGACCATGGTGACGAGCCAGATCACGATCGCCAGCGCGACGACGATGACGCCGATGGCGAGTGCACGGCGACGCCAGTAGATCTCCGGAGGCAGCGGTCCATTCGGTTCCAGCACGCCTCAACGGTAAGCGCACCGCGCGAGCCCGCGCTCGATGACCTCGGCGTGTCGGCGGCCCAAAGGGGTCTATACCCCGGTTCAGGCCACCTCGCCGATGTTCCCGACGGCCCGGCGCAGGTGCGCGCGGCCGTCGGCGAGCTTGTAGGTGACACTCGCGATCGCGAGCTGACCGGTGGCCACGCGCTGCGAGATGATCATCGACCGCTGCATGAGCAGCCTGCTTGTCTCCTCGACGTGGCGCGCCTCGAACTCGTCGATCGAGGTGAGGCCTTCGCGGCGGCCGACCAGGATCGACGGGGTGACCCGCTCGACGACGCTGCGAATGAACCCGCCGGGCACCTCGCCGCCGTCGAGCGCGTCGATCGTGGCCTTCACCGCGCCGCAGCTGTCGTGGCCGAGGACCACGATCAGCGGCACATTGAGCACCTCGACGCCGTATTCGATCGAGCCGAGCACCGAGCTGTCCACCACGTGACCCGCGGTCCGGACGACGAACATGTCGCCGAGGCCCTGGTCGAAGATCAGTTCGGCGGCCACCCGGGAGTCGCCGCAGCCGAACAGGATCGCGTGCGGATGCTGGCCGCTGACGAGCTTGGCTCGATCCGCGGCACCCTGGCTAGGATGCAGCAGGTTGCCGTTGACGAAGCGCTCATTGCCTTCGCGCAGTGACTTCCAGGCGCTAATCGGATTGGAACCAGGCATACCGACCATTGTGCACACGCCCTTGGTTACCAGCGAGTCCGGCGCGTTACGCGTCGGCAAACACGGCCTGGCGGAGTGGGAACGGGAGCAGTGAGTATCGACGCCGAAGCCCTGATGGACTGGTTCGCCGACACGGCGCGTGACCTGCCGTGGCGCAAGCCGGAAGCCACCGCGTGGCACATCCTGATGAGCGAGATCATGCTCCAGCAGACCCCGGTCGTTCGCGTCGAGCCGATCTGGCGGGAGTGGGTGGCGCGCTGGCCGGTGCCCTCGGCGATGGCGGCGTCCTCGCAGGCCGAGGTGCTGCGAGCCTGGGGCAAGCTGGGATACCCGCGGCGGGCGCTGCGGTTGCACGAGTGCGCGCGGGTGCTGGCCGCCGAGCATGGTGACGTGGTTCCCGCCGATGTCGACGTGCTGCTGAGCCTGCCCGGCATCGGCGCCTACACGGCCCGCGCGGTGGCCTGCTTCGCCTATGGTCAGCGAGTTCCGGTGGTGGACACCAATGTTCGCCGGGTGGTCGCGCGTGCGGTACACGGCCGCGAGCCGGGCAATCCTTCTTCGCGCGATCTCGCCGAGACCGAGGCCCTGCTGCCTGTCCCGGTGCCGCGCGCCGCGAAGTTCTCGGCCGCACTGATGGAATTGGGCGCACTGGTGTGCAGGGCCCGCAATCCCGACTGCGCCCGCTGCCCGTTGCCCGCCTGCGCGTGGGTCGAGGCGGGCAAGCCTGCCGCCGCGGTGGCCCGCAAGGTGCAGAAGTACGAAGGCACCGACCGTCAGGCGCGTGGACGCCTGCTCGATGTGCTGCGCGATGCTTCCGGACCCGTGGAACAGGTACGCCTCGATCTGGCGTGGACGCGCGATCCGGGCCAGCGCGCGCGGGCCCTGGATTCGTTGCTGGTCGACGGTCTGATCGAGCAGACCGAGGACGGGCTGTTCGCACTGGCCGGTGAAGGTGGCGCAGCGGGATAACCGTGCGGTTCAGAGCACGCGACGCAGGAAGCGGCCGACGTGCTCGCGATAGGCCTCGGGCTGTTCGTCATGCACCAGATGCCCTGCCCCGGCGATCCACACATACTCGGCACCGGGGTACAGGTCGGCCATCATTCGCATCTGACCGGCCGGTGTGATGGTGTGCTCGCCTTCGATGAGCAGCGCCGGCACCCGCAGCGACTTCCATTCGGTCCAGAAGTCGCGCGTGCCCCACTCCTCGGAGATCGCGCGGAAGGTGTCGACCTCGCCGTGCAGCCGGTAGCCGTCGGGCGCGGCGGTGAAGGCGCGCAGGAAGTACGCGCCCGCGATCGGCCCGAAGTAGTCGAGGACCGCCTGGTCGTCGGCGAAGGGCTGCGGCCAGGAGTGGATCAGCTCGGCCCAGTGCGCGGCGGTGCGGCCGGTGAAATCGGGCGCGATGTCCTCGACGACGATCGCGCGCACCCGTTCGGGATAGGTGGCGGCGAAGACCCAGCCGTGGATCGCACCCATCGAATGCCCGACGATCACCATCGGCTCGGCGATCTCGGCGGTGAGCCCGGCGAGATCGGCGACGAACGCTTCCGTCGTGAGCTCGGCGGGCGGCACCCGGCCGTGACCTGCGGCGTCGACGGTGTAGACGTGGCCGAATTCGCGCAGCCACGGCAGCTGATCTGTCCAGGTGCGCGCGCTGCCCATCAGCCCGTGCAGCAGCAGGATCGGGACGCCGGTCCCGCCTTCGTCGTACAACACCCTGACGATTGTGCCCCAGAGCGGGATGTTTCCCGCGCGGTCGTATTGTCGGCGCTATGGCTGTTGTGAAGATCAATGCGATCGAGATCCCTGAAGGCGCCGGCCCCGAGCTGGAGAAGCGCTTCGCCGCCCGCGCGCACGCGGTGGAGAACTCCCCCGGTTTCCTCGGCTTCCAGTTGCTGCGCCCGGTGGCCGGCGACAACCGGTATTTCGTGGTGACGCAATGGGATTCGGAGGAATCGTTCGCCGCGTGGCGCGACGGTCCGGCCCGTGCCGCGCATGCCGGACACGGCGGTGAGGGCGAGCGTCCCAAGCCGGTGTCGACCGGTGCCTCGCTGCTCGAGTTCGAGGTCGTCCTGGACGTGCCCGCCAAGGCCTGATAACGGCGTTTCCGCTGGACATGCGCACGCGCGTATTGACGCGGACGGTCGGTGACTGTCACAGTTCGAGAGACAGCACGCGAGGGTGCGCGGTAATTCCGGTGAGATTCCGGAGCGGTCGCGCCACTGTATCCACGTACCGGGTTCCCGGTGCCGGAGAGCCAGACACCGGCACCTTCGCACCACACTTCGACCGTGGGACGCGTATCCCTGAGGAGGACCCGAATGGCCATCGCGCATTCACCCAGCCGGGATACCGGCCTTGACACCCTGGCAACCGTGCTCGTCACGGTCGGTGTCGTTCTGCTTGCACTGCTCACCCTGTACCTGGTCGGTTTCGACCAGGGGGCCGTCTCGCGTAGCGGGATGTACCTGCACGAGCTGATGCACGACGGACGTCACCTGCTGGGTGTCCCGTGCCACTGACCGGATCACTCAAGACCCTGCTGCTGCGCGGCCTGCTGGCCGGCTTGATCGCCGGTCTGCTGGCCGCCACAGTGGGCTACTTCATCGGCGAACCCCAGGTGGACGCCGCGATCGCCATCGAAGAGGCCGCCGCGGCACCGGCCGAGCACGGGCACGACGCGGCGGAGCCCGCGGGTCATTCCCATGGCGGGGAAGAAGAACCGCTGGTCAGCCGGTCCGGCCAGAAGGCGGGACAGTTCCTCGCACTCGGCCTGGCCGGGATGGCGTTCGGCGCGCTGTTGGCGTCGGCGCTGAACTACGCCCGCCGGTTCACGGCGCTGACCGGGCCAAAGCTGTCGCTGTACGCCGCGGGCTTCGCGTGGGCGGCGATCGTCGCGGTGCCGTTCTTCAAGTACCCGGCCAACCCGCCCGCCGTGGGTGATCCGGAGACCATCAACACCCGCACCTGGCTGTGGGTCGCCGCCGTCGTGCTCGGCCTGCTGGCCGTCGCGGCCGCGATCGCGGCATACAAGGTGCTGGCCGGACAGCTGGATACGCTCCGGCTGATCGCGGGCGTGGCCGCGTTCGTGCTGGTCACGACCATCGGCTACGTGCTGCTGCCCGGTGTGAACGAGGTGGCCGACGACTTCCCCGCGACGCTGCTGTGGCGTTTCCGGGTGGCCTCGCTCGCCGAAACCACCACGCTGTGGGTGGCTTTGGGGCTGGCCTACGCCGCGCTCACCGAATTCGCCTCGCGCCGTAGCACTCCGGTAGTGGAGCAGGTCGCTACCGCAGGGTGATCCTCGCGAGTATCAGCGAGAGGCAGTGTCGGTGTCATGACCGGCACTGCCTTTTCCGTTTCCGTACCCCGGCCACGCGCGGTGACCGTCGCGTTCGGCGGGCTCGTCACCGCCCTGGCCGCGGGCGCCGCCGAAGGTCTGCTGCGCGCGGTCCGTGGCGGTGGTGAATTCGGCGCCACCGCAGCGGGATCGCTCCCCCGCCTCGCCATCTACCTGGTCGTCGGGGCCGTGGCGCTGTACATGGTGAACGGCAGCCGGGTGGCCCGCGCGGTGCTGACCGTCGGCATCGGTGTGGTCGGCCTGCTCTCGCTGATCGTCGAGCCGCTGGCGGTCCTGCTGTCGACCGACGACTTCGGTGAGCTGTTCGCCGGCCTGTCCCCCAGTTCGGCCGTGCTCGCCGGCTGCCGGGCCGTGCACATCCTGGCGGTGGTGATTGCCATTCCGGCGATGTACACCCCGGCCGCGCATAGATGGTTCACCCAGCGCTGACCCCGGGGGTTTTGTTTGTAAAGGGCCCCCAAAAAAAGATTTTGGACATGACAACCGCGCGAAGACCACAAAAAAGAGAGCAGGTAAAAAAACACGCGGTCACACACAAAAACACCGGGCCCCG
>NZ_JBHXMY010000379.1:0-4888 GCF_042720195.1 Nocardia sp. NPDC058497
GTCCGGGGTCGTGTTAGGCTCCCCTAACACCCCGCCCCGGGGCACTCGGCGAGTGCACTCGCCCATCGAGCCGAAAGGTTGCTGAGCATGCTCCTTCCTACCCGCACGATCCGTGTCACCGTCGCTACCGCCGCTGCGGCACTCGCCGTTACCGTCGGACTGACCGGTTGCGGCGGCTCCGACGATTCCTCGACGAACGCCACCAGCAGCAGTACCAGTATCGCGGCCGCTCCGTCCAGCATTTCGGCAACCCCGGCTCCGACCGGTGACAACGCCGCCGCCCCCACCGCCGATTCCCTGAAGGCGACGCTGATCAAGTTCGCCGATCCGGCGCTGTCCACCGACGAGAAGGCCAAGCTGATCGTCAACGGCGACGCGCGCAAGTCCAACATCGACCAGATGAACGGCATGCTGGCCGGCTACACCCTCACCTTCGCCGTCGACAACGTCGCGACCAGCGGAAACACCGCGACCGCCGATGTCACCATCACCTCCCCGCACGGCACGGCGCCCGCCTTCCCGGTCACCTGGGAGCAGGTCGACGGCACCTGGAAGCTCTCCGACGCCAGCGGCTGCCTGCTGCTCGGCTTCGCGCAGGCCCCCTGCACGCCCGCCTGAGGCCCGCGCGCGCCCCGGGTAGTCCGCGAGTACAGCCGGGGCCTTTCGCTCGCTGTGAACTGCACAGAGAACCCGCGGTAGCCGTTGCCCGGTGACGGCCGTCCCTTGTCGCGAGACATGACCGCCGTCAGCCGCGCAATCCGAACGCCATGTACGGCGACGGGGTGGTCACCGGACGCGGCCTGATCGGCGGCAGGCCGGTCGGTGTCGTCGCCGATCAGCCGCTGGTGCGATCGACGCCGGCTCAGTCGGGCAGCCGCCGGACGTAGAGCTGCTGGGCGGCGCGGGCCACGAGTGTGCCGTTCCCGTCGACGATCTCGGCGCAGTGCTCCGTGAACGACTTCGCCCCCTTATCGGTGGCCAGCCGGATCTCGGCGACCTGCTCATGCGACAGGCCCATGGTGGCGCTGACGGTGCCGCGGCCCGGGGTGAGGAACTCGATGGACCCGGTGATGTTCCAGATCCGGTAGCCGCGGCCGAGCTGGCCGTAGGCCATGATCGCGAAGAACG
The DNA here is from genome assembly GCF_042720195.1 of Nocardia sp. NPDC058497. NCBI lineage: Bacteria > Bacillati > Actinomycetota > Actinomycetes > Mycobacteriales > Nocardiaceae > Nocardia > Nocardia sp. NPDC058497. The sequence goes on from NZ_JBHXMY010000379.1 coordinate 1,129, forward strand.
GGTCGGTCATCGAGTACAGGGTGCCGCCGAACGCGGCCCGGTTGGGACTGTTGCGGTTCCACGGGCGCACCGTGTAGGCGACGCGGACCGAAGTCCAGTCGGCGGCAATGTGTTGCACCCGCACCCCGCCGAACAGATACGGCGGGAAGACGTTGAACAGCGCGCGGTAGATCCGCGGTGACTCACCGGGATACAGCGTCCCGGCGGACGGGTCCTTCGCGGCGGGTTCGATTCTCGACATGGGGTCCCCTCCCTGCCCCGGCCGATGGGCCGGGATCCACGCCGTCCCCGGGGGGCGGCTTTCGATATGGGCACTCGGGCGCCCACATCGAAAGCTGCCCCGGAACCGGGGAGCCGAAACCTCGTCAGCCCTTCGACGGACGCCGCTGCGGCTTGGGGGTGACCGTTCCTTCGGCGAGCCGGCGCGCGCTCACCAGGAACGCGGTGTGGCCCTGCATCCGGTGTTCGGGGCGCACGGCCAGGCCGACAACGTGCCAGCCGCGGACCATCGACTCCCAGGAGCGCGGTTCGGTCCAGCACTCCTGCTCACGCAGCGCCTCGACGACCTTCGACAGCTGGGTGACGGTCGCGACGTAGACGATCAGCACGCCACCGGGCACCAGCGCCTTGGACACGGCGGGCAGCGCGTCCCACGGGGCGAGCATGTCCAGGACCACGCGGTCGACCTGCTCACCCTCGTACTGGGCGACGTCGGCGACGGTCAGCGACCAGTTTGCCGGGCGTTCGCCGAAGAACGTCTCGACATTGCGCATCGCGTGCTCGGCGTGGTCGTCGCGGATCTCGTAGGAGATAACTTCACCCTCGGGGCCGACCGCGCGCAGCAGCGAGCAGGTCAGCGCGCCGGAGCCCGCGCCTGCCTCGAGCACCCGGGCGCCGGGGAACACATCGCCCTCGTGGACGATCTGCGCGGCGTCCTTGGGGTAGATGACGGCCGCACCGCGCGGCATCGACAGCACATAGTCGACGAGCAGGGGGCGCAACGCCAGGTAGGGGGTGCCGTTGGTGGACTTCACGACGGTGCCCTCGTCGGTGCCGATGAGGTCGTCGTGCTTGATGCCGCCGCGGTGGGTGTGGAATTCCTTTCCTTCCTCCAGCACCACCGTGTAGAGGCGCCCCTTGGCATCGGTCAGCTGCACCCGGTCCCCGATGGCGAATGGACCGGTCCGTCTGGCCGTCATGGATCTCCGTTCTTCGAATGAAGCCTCCAGCCTGCCAGGTCGGCGCGCTCACCCACCGAACGGGGTGACCCGTCGCGGCTACTTCGCCGCCGCCAGCACCCGCTGCTGCTCGCGGGCTCCGGCGTGCGCGTCGTCGCGGGTCTTGGCCCAGACCTCGGCGACATGTCGTCCGGCGGTGACCAGGCACACCCAGGCGTTGGCGTGCTCGTTGCCGTCGGTGAGGCAGGACACGCCGGGGACGCCGGCCGGTGCCGGGGCTGTCTTCATGTCCCGCGCGGTGCCGATCGCGGCGGCGGTGGCGGTGGCGAGTTCGATCGCGCCCGCCGCGTCGGCGGCGCGGTAGACGGTGCTGCCCTTGTTCGCCATCGCGCTCACACCCACCTTGGGGTAGAGCGTCACCGCGGCCTGCTGGTCCTCGGCGAACAGCAGCGCGGCGTGCTGCCGGTAGGCCCCGCGGCCGCCGCCGTTGTCGCCGACGGAGAGCACGTAGATGCCGTCCGGGTCGTAGGGCAGCCGGGCGAGCTCGGATTCCGGTGTCGGAGTGAACGCTTCGAGCAGCGGCCGCTGACGTTTCAGGGCTTCGACGACGGTCGCCTCGATCTCGGAACGCCCGCCGGCGCGGACTTCGGTGAAGATCACATAGTCGCGGTAGGGCGTGAAGGCCATGCCCTCGAGCCTGCCCCGTTCCTCGAGGAGCACGAACCGGGCCTCCGGGGCGTCGGCCACGGTGGCGGGGGTCCAGTCGGCGCTCTGCATCATCCCGCGGTCGGAGGTCGCGGCCGCCGCGAACTCGGTGGCCGCGGAGGCCGCCGTGGCGGCATCAGGGAAGCGCATCACGCCGTGGGTGAGCCAGTCGGTCCCGGCGGTGCCCTTGCCGCCGTTGGAACGCTGGCTGAGGAAACCGGCCAGCAGGTCGTTGGCGTCGGCGACGGCCGCGATCGCGGCGTGGTGTCCGGTGGAGACCATCAACCGGGCCGAGGTGAGGACATCTGAGCTTGCGTGGCGCACATACCGCGGGTCGATGTCGGTGGGCAGCGCCAGCACCTCCGCGATCCGCATGCCCTCGGCCAGCTTGCCCGTCCGCAGTGCCTGCTCCGGACTCTCGGTGGTGGTCGCCGCCGACGACGTCGGTGCAGGTACCCGCACCGTCTTGCCCGGTTCCTCGCACGCGCTCAGCGCGATCATCGCGGCCACGGCCGCCCCCACCCGAATCATTCGACGCATGCGGTGATCTTGGCAGAACGGCACCGCCGCGACCGAATCGCCGGGATCGGTGTCGGTGCTTGCCGATACCCTGCGAATCATGTCAGTGCCCGTGTCCGTATCCCTCGCCGACGATACCGCCGGCGAACCGGTCCGCCGGTCGCGTCCGGCGTTGTCGCCTTCGCGGGCAGCCGATTTCAAGCAGTGCCCGTTGAAGTACCGGTTGCGGGCGGTCGACCGGATTCCGGAGCCGCCGTCGCGGGCAGCCGTGCGCGGCACCGTCGTGCACGCGGTGCTCGAGGACCTGTTCGGGCTGCCCGCGGCCGATCGGCATCCGCGGCGGGCCGCCGAGCTGGTGCCCGGTGCGTGGGATCGGGTGCGCGCCGATCGCGACGGTATCGACGAGCTGGTCGCAGACGGCGGCCCGGAGGCGCTGTTCGAGGAGGTGTTGCGGCTGGTCGAGAGTTACTACGAGCTGGAGGACCCGACCAGGTTCGAGCCGCACGCGCTCGAGGAGCGGGTGGAGGTCGATCTCGCCGGTGAGATCCCGCTGCGCGGGTTTGTCGACCGCATCGATGTCGCCCCGAACGGCCTGCTGCGGGTCGTCGACTACAAGACCGGCCGCGCCCCCGGCCCGCTGCACGAGGCGCGGGCACTGTTCCAGCTCAAGTTCTACGCGCTGATGATCCTGCGCACCCGCGACATCGTGCCCGCCCAGCTGCGCCTGATCTATCTGGCCGACAAGGTGCTACTCACCTACACCCCCGACCGCGAGGAACTGGAGCGCTTCGAACGCATCCTGATCGCGCTGTGGCAGGCGATCCTCGAAGCGGGCCGCACCGGCGACTTCCCGCCGAACCGCAACACCATGTGCCGCTTCTGCGATTTCCAGAACCTGTGCCCGGAGTTCGGCGGCACCCCACCGCCGTATCCGGGCTGGCCGCAGCAGGATTCGACGCCGGTCGAGCTGGGTCTGCCGGACGTGCGCCCGCCCGAGGACGTCTGAGCGCCGGGCTCCACCGTCGATGATCGCGATGTTGATCCCACACCGATTGCACTCACCCTGAACCGATCTCGCGGACCATCGCACGATAGGCTGCACAATTGTTCAGGATTGGATCGCTCAGGGGTGGGGAACAGCATGCGCGTGACCGGAAAGGTGCGCGTCGGCGCGCTCGTCTCGATCGGAGTGGTCGCGGCACTGCTGATCAACGCATTCCTGGTGGACCGTGACACCCGCTCCGCCGAGTCGTGGGGGGGGGGCCGCGCGGGCGCGGCGGGCGCTGCCCCCAACAACGGTCACCGTTGACTCCGCGCCCGCGCCCCACCCGCCCCCCGAGGCCACGCCAGCGCTATCG
>NZ_JBHXMY010000379.1:4898-5848 GCF_042720195.1 Nocardia sp. NPDC058497
AAACCCAGTTGATTTAGTGTCTGGTGGGATGGGTGATGTGTATAAGAGACAGGTTCGCCGGCGGCCGCGTGCTCTCGCTCGACGGTCCCGATCTCAATGTGCGCGAGTACGGCGCGACCACCGGCGACCGGGCAGTCGTTCTCCTGCACGGCTATTCGGCGTCGATCGAATGGTGGGAACAGGTCGCGCCCGCGCTGGCTGCGGGAAACCGGGTGGTCGCGATCGATCTGGTCGGCCACGGTGGTTCCGAGGCGACCGGCGACGACAGCGACTACACCGCCACCGGCCAGGCGACAGCGGTCCTGCGCGCACTCGACGCTCTCGGTATCCGCCAGGCGGCCTTCGTCGCGCACTCGATGGGCGGGCACATCACCACCGCGATCGCCGAGCGGAGCCCGGACCTGGTCGAGCGCGTCGCGGTGATCGACACCGCTGGCGGGCCCGGCTTGATCGACCTGCCCGTGCTCGGGCAAATCGGCTGCTGGCCCGTCCTCGGCGCCGTCGCCGATCGGCTGCGCGGTATCGACGCGCTGACGGAGGGCTCCCTGCGCACCGGATTCGCCGACGACTTCCCGGTTCCCGCCTCGGCCCATCGTTCCCTCGAGCAGCTCACCCATCGCGGCGTCTGCAAATCCACCGCCGTCGACGACATGAACAAGGAACGCCCCATCGCGGATCGGCTCGCCGGCACCGGCAAACCGGTGCTGGTCGTCTCCGGCGGCCGGGACGTGCTCGTGCCCACGGCGGCGAACGTCGAGCAGTACACCCGCGCCGGCCTGCCGCCGCGGCTCATCGCGGAATCCGGGCACAGCCCGCTACTCGAACGGCCCGACGAGCTGATAGGGCTCGTGGGGGCGTTCGTCAACCGCTTACGCGGGGCGCAGGTGAGGGGGGAAACCAGGTCAGTAAGGGCGGCAGGTTCGGTTGTGGGTGGGCCGGGTACGCTTTGG
>NZ_JBHXMY010000380.1:0-5847 GCF_042720195.1 Nocardia sp. NPDC058497
CGCTGAGCGCGACCAAGGTCGTCGCCCGGCTGAATTCGGCGCTCGGGTCCACCGTCACGCTGCGTGATCTGTTCGACGCGCCCACCGTAGGGCAACTGTCGGCACGGGTCGTCCCGGCCACCGACGGCAAGCCTGGCCGCGTCGCCCTGGCCCCGCGGATCCGGCCTGCCCGGATCCCGCTGTCTCCGGCGCAACAGCGCATGTGGGTGCTCAACCGCCTGGATCCGGCTTCGCCCGCGTACAACATCGCGGTCGCGCTCCGGGTCACCGGCGAGCTGGACGTCGATGCCCTGCGGCGCTCGCTCGCCGATGTCATCGGCAGGCACGAGACTCTGCGCACCATCTACCCCGACGACGAGGACGGACCACGGCAGGTGGTGATCGATGCCGAGGTGGCCGCGCCGGACATCACGGTGCTCGACACCGAAGATGGTGCACCGCTGCGCGATCGGATCAACACAGTGGCGGACAAGGGATTCGATCTCGCCGAGGAACCACCGCTGCGCGTAGGCATCTTCCGCGTCACCGCGCCTACGGCTCACCCGGCGGGCACCGCTCCGGCTGCCGCCGAACATGCGGCGGGCGCCGCGCGGGTTTCCTCCGGTCACTCCATGAGCGGCGCTGAGGACTCCGCGGTGCCCGCGAGTTCCGCGCCGGTACACGTGGTCGTCCTGGTGGTGCATCACATCAGCGCCGACGGCGCGTCGATGGCGCCCCTCGCCATCGACCTGGTCGCCGCCTACGCGGAGCGGTCGGCCGGAGCCGAGAACACTCGGGCACCGCTGGCCGTCCAGTACGCCGACTCCACCCTCGGGCACCGCGAGCGGCACGGCCGCGAGTCCGATCCGGAATCGACTGCCGCGCAGCAGATCCGATACTGGACCGACACGCTCACCGGCGCGCCGGACCAGCTCGAGCTGCCCGCCGACCACCCGCGCCCCGCGGTGCAGTCGATGCGCAGCGCCGACTACGCCTTCACGATCGACGCCGAACTGCACGCCGCCCTGGTGGAATTCGCGGCCGCGCACAACGTCAGCCTGTTCATGGTCGCGCACGCCACGCTGGCGGTCCTGCTGGCCCGGCTCGGCGGCACCGATGACGTGGTGATCGGCACCGCGATCGCCGGCCGCGGCGAGCGGGCGCTGGACGAGCTCGTCGGCATGTTCGTCAACACGCTGGCACTGCGCACTCCGGTCGACCCGAGCGCCGGGTTCACGGAGTTCCTCACCGCAGTCCGGGCGGCCGATCTGGACGCGTTCGCGCATGTCGACGTGCCGTTCGAGCAGCTGGTCCAGGTGCTGAACCCGAGCCGGTCGACCGCGCACCATCCGCTGTTCCAGGTGTTGCTGACCCTGCAGAACTTCGCCGAGCCGGCACTCGAACTACCCGGCCTGCGGTTCGAGGTGGAGGATTTCGACCGAACGTCCTCACAGTTCGACCTGACGCTCGTCCTGCGCGTGCCCTTCGGGGAGACGGGACCCGTCGGCCTGGACGGCGTACTGACCTACGCGACAGACCTGTTCGATCAGGCGACGGCGGCGGCGCTCGTCACCCGGTGGCGCCGCGTGCTCGCCGCGATCCTCGCGCAGCCCGGGGTGCGCATCGCCGATGTCGACATCCTCGATGACACCGAGCGCAGCACTCTGGCGCCGGTGCACGGACCCGACAGTGCCGGGACGGTAATACTTCCGCATCTGCTCGCCGACTCCGTCGCACAGTACCCGGAGCGTCCCGCTCTGGTCGTCGCCGGACACACAACGACATACCGGGAGATGGACGCGCGCACCAACCGGCTGGCGCGGCTGTTGCTCGAAGCGGGCGCAGGCCCGGAAACCGTGGTGGCGCTCGGTCTCCCCCGTTCGGCCGAACTGCTCACCGGTATGTGGGCGGCCGCGAAGATCGGGGCGGCCTTCCTGCCGGTCGACCCGAAGCACCCGGTGGAGCGGATCGATCACATGCTGACAGATTCCGGTGCCCAGGTCGGTCTCACTGTCGCCGCCTGCCGGTCGATGCTGCCGGACAGCACGAACTGGCTCGTGCTCGACGATCTCGAGGTGGTCGAGCGCTGGTCCCGTGCGCGCGGCACCGCCGTGCGCGACAGCGAACTGCCCACACCGATCCGGCCGGACAATCCGGCGTGGCTGATCTACACCTCCGGCTCGACCGGAACACCCAAGGGCGTCTCGGTCCCCCATCGAGGCATCGCCGACATGGTCGCGGCGCAGCGCGCAGTGCTCGGCCTCGACGAACACTCCCGGGTCCTGCAGGTCGCCTCACCGAGTTTCGACGCGTCGGTATTCGAGGCCATCATGGCGTTCGGTACCGGCGGCGCCGCGGTGGTGTCGCCGCCGGATGTGTTCGGCGGCAGCGCACTCGCCGAGCTGATCGAGGCCGAACGGGTGACCCATATGGTGATCACGCCGTCGGCGCTGGCCACCGTCGATCCCGCCGAGGTGTCGAGCGTGCGGGTGCTCGCGGTAGCCGGTGAGGCTGTCGGCGCCGAACTCGTCGAGCGCTGGGCGGCGGACCGCACGGTGGTCAACCTGTACGGACTGACCGAATCCACCATCTGGACAACGGCTTCCGCTCCCCTCGTCGTCGGCGCGCCGGTTTCCCTCGGTACGCCGATACGGGGCGCGGCCGTGCTGGTCCTCGACAATCGGCTGCGCCCGGTTCCAGTCGGCGTCGCGGGTGAGCTGTACCTCGCCGGACCTGCCCTGGCCCGCGGTTACCACGCCCGGCCGAGCCTGACCGCCGCCCGCTTCCTTGCGAATCCCTTCGGCCCTGTGGGAGAACGGATGTTGCGCACCGGCGATCTGGTGCGCTGGACGCGTTGCGCGGCGGACGTGGAGCTGGAGTACATCGGCCGCACCGACTTCCAGGTCAAGGTGCGCGGACAACGCATCGAGCTCGGCGAGATCGACGCCGTGCTCGGGCGCGCCGACGGCGTCGACTTCGCGGTGACGCTCGGTGTCCCCGGGCCGACGGGGGCGAAGGCTCTGGCGGCCTACCTGGTGCGCGCGCCGGGGGCCGAGCTCGACCTCGGCCGGGTTCGTGCCCTCGCGGAGGACACCCTGCCCGCGCACATGGTACCATCCGCTTTCGTCGTGCTGGAAGCGATTCCACTCGATGCCGTCGGCAAACTCGACCGGAAGGCGCTGCCCGCACCGGAATTCACGGTCGAACGGACCGTGTACCGGGCGCCGTCGACACCCACCGAGGAAGCCTTCGCCAGGATCTTCGGTCAGCTGCTCGGTCTCGACACGGTGGGCGCCGATGACTCGTTCTTCGCCTTGGGCGGAGACAGCATCCTCGCCATCCAGCTGGTGTCGCGGGCCAAGCAGGAGGGCATCCGCTGCACGCCGCTGCAGGTCTTCGAGCACCGCACGGTGGCGGCGCTCGCCACCGCCGCCGACGCCGCGGGTGCGGTGGTGACGCTGGACGAGCTGCCCGGCGGCGGTGTGGGCGATATGCCCGTTCCACCGATCGTGCATTACATGCTGGAGCGCGGCGGCGACTACGACCGCTTCGCGCAGACCGCGGTGCTGGAGCTGCCGGTCGGCATCGACCGCGCCCAGATCGTCGCCACCCTCGCGGCCGTCGTCGACCGGCACGACATGCTGCGCGCACGCCTGACGACAGCCGAGGACGGTGCGCCACGACTACTGGTCGGCGAACCGGGCTCGGTCGACGTGGACGCACTCCTGCATCGCATCGAGTTCGCCGCGGCCGATTCCGTCGAGCTGCGCGAATACGCGGTGACCGAGCTCGATTCCGCGATGAACCGGCTCGATCCGGCGACCGGGACTGTGCTGCAGTTCGTCTGGCTCGACCCGGTGGGCGACGCAGGAACACGGACCAGGGCCGGCCGACTCATCGTGGTGGCACATCACTTGGTGATCGATGGCGTGTCCTGGCGCATCCTGGTGCCGGATCTGATCGCCGCCTGGGCGCAGGTTTCGGTCGGCAACACCCCGGTCCTCGCCGAGACGGGCACCTCGATGCGACGCTGGTCGCACGCACTGGCCGACGAATCACGCACGGACAGCAGAGTGTCCGAACTCGAATACTGGCGGCGCGTTGTCGAGGGCCCTGACCCGCTGATCGGTTCCCGCGAGCTCGACGCCACGGCCGATCAGACGCGGACGCTGCGCATGGTGGAACGCGAAGTAGCCGCCGACGTCACCAACGCGCTGCTCACCACGCTGCCCGGCCTCTTCCACGGTGGCGTCGAGGACGCCCTGCTCGCCACCCTGGCGCTCGCGCTGGTGCGCTGGCGCGGCGAGGCCACCGACACCGCGCTGGTTCGGCTCGAAGGCCATGGCAGACAAGAGGAAGTAATCCCCGGCGCCGACCTGTCCCGCACGATCGGCTGGTTCACCAGCATCTACCCGGTGCGGCTCGACCTCACCGGCATCGATGTCGACGACGCGTTGACCGGCGGCCCTGCCATCGGCGCGGCGATCCGTACGGTGAAGCATCAGCTACTCGCGGTGCCGGACAAGGGCATCGGGTTCGGCCTGCTGCGCTACCTGAATCCCGCGACGGCGGCACACCTTCCAGCCCGCCTGCCCGGCCACATCAGCTTCAACTACCTGGGCCGCTACTCGACCGGCGATATCCCCGCCGGACTGGAAGGCATCGGCTGGCTGCCGACCGACGAACTCGGCGACCTGCACGCTGCCGAACATCCGGACGTGCCACTGCAATCCGCGATCGATGTGAGCGCGGTGGTCATCGGTGACCGGCTGAAGGCGAGCTTCGGCTTCCCCGCGACACTGCTCGAAGAGAACGCGGTGGCCGAGCTGGCCGACCTGTGGATCGACGCGCTCGGCGCGGCCGCGCATTTCGCCGAGACTCCCGCCGCACAGACGGCCGCTGCCGAGGAATCCGCGGCACGCGCGGCGGCCGCCGCCATGCCCCTCGCGGGCGGACTCGGTCTCGATGTGTTGCTGCCCATCCGGCTCGGCGGCACCGAGCCGGCTCTGTTCTGCATCCACCCGTCGTCCGGAGTCGCCTGGACCTACCTCGGCTTCGCGGACGCGCTGCGACCCGGCCGACCGATCTACGGCCTGCAGGCTCCGGATCTCGAGGGCCGTGAACCACCCGCCCGCTCGATCGAGGACTTCGCCGACCGGTACATCCGCGAGATCCGCGCCGTGCAGCCCGAGGGTCCATATCACGTGCTCGGCTGGTCGTCCGGCGGCCTCATCGCACACGCCATCGCGACCAAGCTCCGGGAGGCGGGCGACACGGTGGGTGTCGTCGCGCTCCTGGACGCCGATACCGCCGACATCGACGGTGACAGCATCGAGCAACTCACCGCGGGCGGCTTCGTCAACGCGTTCGGCTCGGTCATCGGCATCCACGATGTGCCCGCCGAGGCCACCGCGCAAGAAGCCGCCGAGGCGATCCGCGAGCGACTCGGTGGCGTATCGCTGATCGACGCGGACACCCTCGAACGGCTGGCCGCGTCGTACAACGCCTCGGCACGAACCAGAACCGGATATCGGCGCCCGGTGTTCGACGGCGACATCGTCTATTTCAGCGCGACCATCGACACCTCCGACATCTTCGGTCCGGACGGCTGGCGGCCCTATGTGACCGGCGAAATCAGCAACCACGACATCGATGTCACCCACTACGAAATGACCGCACCCCACGTGCTGCCGATCATCGCGCGAGTACTCGACGAACATCTGGGATATGAGTCCGTACAACCGGCCTGGTCAGATGCCGAGACCGGCACGGAGAGTGGGCCATGAGTCGTGTAGCGCCTGTTGCCAGTACGGCCAGGAATGGGTGCCGAACTTTGTGTACTGCACAGTGGGTCGCAGGCCCGCAACC
>NZ_JBHXMY010000381.1:0-5811 GCF_042720195.1 Nocardia sp. NPDC058497
GGCGCGACCAGCAGGTGTGGATCGGCGGGAGCAACCTCGGCCCGCACCTGGCTGATTTCGTTCCACCACACCATGATCGAGTCCCCACCGCCATCGCCGACTTGATCCGATTCGTCAACCGCACCGATGTACCCGCCTTGGCGCACACCGCACTCGCCCACGCGCAATTCGAGACGATCCATCCGTTCACCGACGGCAACGGCCGAACCGGCCGCGCTCTCGTCCACGCGATGCTGAGCGGTCGGCAGCTGACCAGGCACATCACCGTGCCCATCTCGGCAGGCCTGCTGGTGAACACCGGGAGCTACTTCGACGCCCTGACCCGGTATCGATCCGGTGACCCCGAACCGATTGTTCGCCAGTTCGTCGACGCGACCTTCTACGCCATCGGCAGCGGTCGTCGGCTCGTCGACGAACTCCGTTCCGTCCGTGCCGAGTATCGCGAACAGACCACCGCGCGTGCGGATTCCGCAGCGTGGAAGCTGATCGATCGGCTCATCGCCCAACCGGTCGTGAACAGCACCTACGTCGCGCAGTCATTCGGAATCAGCGGGGTCGCCGCCCAACGCGCCATCGACCGCCTCGTGGAATCCCGTGTGCTGCATGAGGTTTCGCAGCGCGCACGCAATCGTGTCTGGCATGCGGACGGAATCCTCACCGCTCTCGACGATTTCGCGAAAGGAATTCGCCGAGTCCGCGGTTGATTCGCGAGTACATATGCACCGCCTGCGGCACGACACGATCGCAATGCTCTGGAACAACGGCATCGACCGCACGAACTGATCAGTGAGGGCGTCGGCAGCTATTCCCTGGCGGCGCCCGGGGGCCAGATGATGTCGACGGGGATGGCGCGGGTGTGGGCGAGGGCTACGACGGTGGCGGTGCCGCCGCGGGCGCCGTGGTCGCCGTCCCAGACTGCGATCAGGCGGTCGCAGTGTTCGAGGAGGATATGGTTGGCTGCTTCGTAGGCTGCTCTGCCCGCGTCGTCGAAGTCCATTACGCGGACCGTGTGGGCTTGGGCGAGGAGGTTGTCGAAGCGGGTGAGGTCGTCGGGCTTCACCTGGGCTGCTCGATAGTTCCGGGAGGGCAGTACTACCTCGAGTCGGCCGCCGAGGTCCAGGACCGCCTCCGCGAAGACCGAGTCCGCGCCGCGGGCGAGGCAGGTGATGCCGACCAGGTCGGGGACATCGGCGAGGAGGGTCGACAGCGCGTCCCGGACCAGAGGTTCGGTGGCGGCGGTGATGTTCATGTGCCCGGTGACGCTGATCCGCATTCGCCCATCATGCCGGGTGCCCGGGTTGGTGTCGGTGCGCTGGTCCGCGGATTCGTCAGTGCGGGATGAGACGGCCGTCGTGACATGCCAGAGCAGCAGATAGATCGTCCAGGCGCAGCCAAGACCCTGGGCTGCGCCGACGATCGTGTGGCGGATGAGGTCGTAGGTGCTGGTTCGGGTGACCGGGTCGTCGACCGCCGAGGCGGCAGCGACCACAGGTGCGAGGAGAAGAATGGTGAGGACCGCGCGGCGCCGCGGGACGGGCATGGTCGGTGAGCGCCGGCGAGTACGGCGAACGAGGACATAGGCGAGCACTGCCGTGCCGACCAGCGACGAGGCGTAGCCGAGCACGTTGTAGGCCTTGTGTGGTTCGAGAACCGGAGCGCGCAATAGATCCCAGTGCTGGACCGCGAAACCCGTTGTTCGGGTGAAGGAATCCCAGACGATATGGGTCATCGCGCCGAGCATGAGGGCGATGATCGTCGACGATGCTCGGCGCCAGACGCCGGAATGAACTGGTGCGGGCAGTACTACGCGATAGGGGAGTAGGGCGGCAGCAGGCGCGGCGGAGAGTCGGAAGGCCGGCAGTAGCGCCAGCCCGATCACCAGATCCCAGCTCAGGACGCCGAGTGGCGAGTGGGTCGTGCTGCCGCTGAGCGGGACCGGCAGGTAGTAGACGACATCGGGCGCGATCGATCCGGCGACGAGGGCAGATACGGGAAAGTGTCGGACGAACGGCAGCACCGCAACCGGATGGGCGAGCGTGATCGGCACCTGGCCACCGTAACCGGTTGCGGTGCGGTGCCGCTCAGGCGTTTGCGCTCGAATTGCTCGGTCAGGGTCTTCGATGCGAGGACGCCGGGTGAGGTGGCCGAATTCAGTTCGGCGACAACCGCCGCCAGGTCCAGTCGACGCGGATGTCGAGCGGTGAGTCGGGGGTGACCATCCTGGGATCGGTGTTCACGCCGTCGGGCGGGCCGGATTGGGCCTCCACCGACAGTGATTCCGCCGGCAGCGTCCAGACGACCACGTCGGGAACCCGGCTGCTGATCGTGAATTCGAGGAAGCCGGGCCAGGTCAGGCGCACGAGAACACCGTCGGGCATGCCGAAACAGTCGTCCCACGGTGGCGGGGTCTGCGGGATGTGCCGCCCGGTGGGCAGGTAGTCCGCGCCGCGCTCGTACTGCCAGGACGGCCGGAAGTCGAGTTCGAGCGGTCCGGTGGCGGGCGGCACCTCGCGCAGGAACCACGGATGCCAACCGCCCTGGGCGGGAAAGGGATCGTGGTCGGCGGCGATGCGCAGCGACAGCGCGAGACCGGTGTCGGTGAGGGCGAACGTCTGGGTGACGGTGCCCGCGAACTGCCACGGGTCGGTCAGCCGGTGCCGCAGCGTCGCCTCGGCGGCCGAAGCGGTGACGACCTCCCACGCGCCGTCGCGGGCGGTGCCGTGGATGCTGTGCGGCGGATTGTTGATCGGCATCCGGTAGGTCCGGTCACGGACGGTGAGCGTGCCGTAGCCGAGCCTGCCCGCCCATGGCGCCATCACGAAACAGCCCGTTCCCGGGTCCTGCCGCAGGAGTTCGGTCCCGTCGACGGTGAGGCTGTGCAACGCGCCGCCGTCTCCCGGCGCGATGACGAGTCCTGCCCTGCCTGCGTCGAGCTGCACGTCGTCGGCCGCCATGCCGGGGAGACTAGCGGTGCGCTCCGGTCGGCGGCGGGAGCCCACGCCCGATCAGGTGAACGGGTACTGGCCGCCGCCCGGTTTGTTCGGAGTCGCGACGTCGATGATGTCCTGCACCAGTTCGACGATGGCCCGGCCCACATCGAGCACGCCGTTGCCGAGGGTGGAGAATTCCTGCGCGATGTAGTGGAGCATCTTGTTCGTCCTCACGTGTGGCGAGCCGAATAGTGCTCTCCCAGAGTGCCACACGTGGACGCGAAGGTGTCGGCTGTCGGGCGATCTGTGGTTCGTCCGGACGGGGTCGCGCGCAGTTCGGGCCGTATATTCCGGGTGTGCGACAGACCCTGGAACCGGACCGCTTCGAGCCGATCCCCGACCCCAGACCCTCCGATGAGGTGTGGCCGGAGATGACCTGGCCCGTCCCCGCCGACGCGGTGCTCACCGGTGACACCGTGCGGTTGACCGCCACGGATCCCGCGGCCGATTCCGGCGAGCTCTTCGCAGCGCTGGACCACGATGTGGCGTGGGCGCATGTTCCCGGGCGGCCGCGCGATCCCCGCCAACTCGAGGACATCCTGCGCGACCTGGGCTCATCGGGGGAGTGGCAACTGTGGACGGTGCGTGCTCGCCGGGCGATCGGTGACCGACCGGCCGGAGCGGTCATCGGTGTGACCGCCTACCTGGACGCCCATCAGCGCGATGCCTGGCTCGAGATCGGCTTCACGGTCTACACACCGTCCGTCTGGGGCACCGCGGTCAATCCCGAAACCAAACTGCTGCTGCTGGCCTACGCGTTCGACACGCTCGGCGTCGGCAGGGTGCAGCTGAAAACCGATGTGCGCAACCAGCGTTCGCAGCAGGCGATCGCGCGGCTCGGCGCCCGCTACGAGGGCACCCTCCGCCGGCATTTCCGGCGCAGCGACGGCACGGTGCGCGACAGCGTGCTGTTCTCGATCACCAGCGAGGACTGGCCCCGGGTGCGGGCGTCGCTCGACAGCCGCCTCCACTCGATTCGGTGATCAGGAAGCTAGGAAATTCAGGATCGCCAGCGCCAGGGGCGCGCTGAGATCGAAGAGAACCCGCCCGATGGCCAGGCCGGCGGTGGCGCCGGATTCGTAGTGGTCGGACAGAAACTGCAGGATCGCGTCCTCCATGGTGTGCTCCCAGTGCTGGTGCGGACTCGGGGGATCAGGCGAAATAGCCCTGGAGGATCGGCGTACCCAGGTCGATGACCAGCTTGGCGACCGTCAACCCGAAATTGCCGAGTCCGATGACGACGGCCCCGATCAGGTCGTAGTTCGCCTCGGCGAAATCACGTAGCTGCTGCATGTTCACTCCTCGACCCCGACCGATGGCTGGTTGTGTGACCAGCGTCTCACAGAAGGTGCTTGCTGCCAAGTTGCTGTGACGAGGTCTCTGCAGGTGGCAGGCAATTTCTGCGGGGTTGTCCGGCGTGAATTCCCGGCGGCACTACCCCCGGGTATGAATGAGATTGCATCATCGTGCATAATCATTTGCAGCAGCGGCGCGAGCCGAACCGGCGGCCGGAGCATTCATACTGCTCGAGGCAGCCCGTGCAGATGACGTACACACTTCGAGGAGCACAACAGACATGTCCGATCGCGTCGTACTCGCCTACTCCGGTGGGCTTGACACCTCCGTCGCCATCAGCTGGATCGCGAAGGAGACCGGTTCCGAGGTGGTGGCCGTGGCCATCGACCTGGGCCAGGGTGGCGAGGACATGAACGTGGTGCGCCAGCGCGCACTGGACTGCGGCGCCGTGGAGGCCATCGTGGTCGACGCGCGCGACGAGTTCGCCGACGAGTACTGCCTGCCCACCATCCAGGCCAACGCCATGTACATGGGCCAGTACCCGCTGGTCTCGGCCATCAGCCGCCCGCTGATCGTCAAACACCTGGTGGAGGCCGCGAAGTTCCACAACGCGACCACCGTCTCGCACGGCTGCACCGGCAAGGGCAACGACCAGGTCCGCTTCGAGGTCGGCATCGGCGCCCTGGCGCCCGACCTGGAGGTCATCGCCCCGGTCCGCGACTACGCCTGGACCCGCGAGAAGGCCATCGCCTTCGCCGAGCAGAACAACCTGCCGATCAACGTCACCAAGAAGTCGCCGTTCTCGATCGACCAGAACGTGTGGGGCCGCGCCGTCGAGACCGGCTTCCTCGAGGACCTGTGGAACGCGCCGACCAAGGACGTCTACGACTACACCGCCGACCCGACGGTGAACTTCGAGGCGCCCGACGAGGTCATCATCACCTTCGACAAGGGTGTGCCGGTCGCCATCGACGGCCGCCAGGTCACCGTGCTGCAGGCCATCGAGGAGATGAACACCCGCGCCGGTCGCCAGGGCGTCGGCCGCCTCGACATGGTCGAGGACCGGCTCGTCGGCATCAAGAGCCGCGAGATCTACGAGGCGCCGGGCGCCATCGCGCTGATCACCGCGCACCAGGCCCTGGAGAACGTCACCATCGAGCGCGAGCTGGGCCGCTACAAGCGCCAGGTCGAGCAGCGCTGGGGCGAGCTGGCCTACGACGGCCTGTGGTTCTCCCCGCTCAAGCGCGCCCTCGACGCCTTCGTGCAGGACACCCAGCAGCACGTCACCGGCGACATCCGGATGGTGCTGCACGGCGGTTCCGCCGTGGTCAACGGCCGCCGCTCCGAGCAGTCGCTCTACGACTTCAACCTGGCCACCTACGACGAGGGCGACACCTTCGACCAGTCGCTGGCCAAGGGCTTCGTGCAGATCCACGGCCTGTCCTCCAAAGTCGCCGCCCGCCGCGACCTCAAACAGAACTAAGAAGCGCTCCCCCCCCACCCCCCGCCAGATAGAGCTCGAGGG
>NZ_JBHXMY010000382.1:0-5803 GCF_042720195.1 Nocardia sp. NPDC058497
GGTTCGGACGACCGCGGGTCGTCAGGCATTGCGCAGTACGTCCAGGGCGTTCGCCAGGTCGTCGGGGTACTCGCTGGTGATCTCGAGCCAGCGACCGTCGGCGGGGTGGTTGAAGCCGAGCTGGCGGGCGTGCAGCCACTGCCGTTCCAGCCCGAGGCGCTTGGCCAGGGTCGGGTCGGCGCCGTAGGTGAGGTCACCGCAGCAGGGGTGGCGCACGGCCGAGAAATGCACCCGGATCTGATGGGTGCGGCCGGTCTCCAGATGGATGTCGAGCAGGCTGGCCGACTGGAACGCCTCGACCGTGTCGTAATGGGTGACGCTGGGACGCCCGTCGGCGGTGACCGCGAACTTCCAGTCGTTGCCGCGCGCCCGCCCGATCGGCGCGTCGATGGTGCCGCTGCTCGGATCGGGATGTCCCTGCACGAGTGCACGATACTGCTTGTCGACCGTGCGTTGCTTGAAGGCGCGCTTGAGCGCCGTGTAGGCGTGTTCGGATTGAGCGACGACCATCACGCCGGAGGTGCCGACGTCGAGCCGGTGCACGATGCCCTGGCGTTCGTGCGCGCCGGAGGTGGAGATGCGATAGCCCATGGCGGCCAGCCCGCCGACCACGGTCGGCCCGGTCCAGCCGACGCCGGTGTGCGCGGCGACGCCGACCGGCTTGTCCACCGCGACGATGTCGTCGTCGGCGTAGAGGATCTTCATCCCCTCCACCGGGGTGGCCTCCACGACCAGCTCCCGCTTGGGTTCGGGGAACACCACTTCCAGCCAGGCGCCCGCGGTCAGCCGGTCGGACTTGCCCGCGGCGACACCGTCGAGCTGCACCGAGCCCTCCTCGGCCATCGCGGCGACAGCGGTGCGCGACAACCCGAGCAGCCGGGCCAGGCCCGCGTCGACCCGCATCCCGTCCAGCCCGTCGGGTACGGGCATCGTCCTGGTTTCCCTCATACAGCGTCCTCCTGCGCATGCCCGAGGGGCCCTACGTGGTTACGCACGCTGCCTCCTCCGGGCCCTGACTCGGTCATGCGGTCTCCTCGCTGGTGTGTTTGCGACCGCTGCGGGTGCCGTCCGGTTCGAAACCGAACACGGTGAGCGCGACCAGCAGAATCGCCCCGCACACGATGGCGGAGTCGGCGACGTTGAACACCGGCCACCAGCCGACGGCGACGAAATCGACGACATGGCCCTGCAGCGGGCCGGGGTAACGGAAGATCCGGTCGACCAGGTTGCCCAGCGCGCCGCCGAGCACCATGCCCAGGCCGATCGCCCACCACAGCGAGCGCAGCGTGCGCCCGATCCGGATGACGCCGATCACCACCGCGGCGGCGATCAGGGTCAGCAGCCAGGTCATGCCGGTCGCCATCGAGAACGCCGCGCCCGGGTTGCGCACCAGGGTGAACCGCGCGAAATCGCCGATGATCGGCACCGATTCGCCAGGATCGATGAGGGCGACGGCGAGGCATTTGGTCAGCAGGTCGAGCCCGAACAGCACGACCGCGATGACCAGCAGCATCGGCAACCGGCGGGGACCAGCGGGTTCGGCCTTGCCTGCGGTCTTCGGCACGGCGTCGGCCGCCGGTGCCGCTGAGTCGTCGCCGGTCTCGGGAACGGCGGCGTTGTCGGTTGGCCGGTCTTCACTCACGCGACCATCATTCCCTAGTGGCGATCGGTGCTGCGCCGCGGTGCCCGGGATCCCAGCTGTTACTCAGGAAGCGGTCGTACCCTGATGGCTGTGACGGTGTTGTCTAGTTCTCGCTTACCCCGCATCGCGCGCCCCGGGGTGTTACTCGTGGCGCTCGTGCTCGGGTTCGCGACCTTCGGCGCCGGGTGCGCCGACCGGTCGGCGTCGCCGGCCGACGTGGAGGGCACCGAGCCGCTCGGCATCGGCAAGGAAGTGACGGTGCCGATCTCGGCGGCCGTCACCACGCTGGTGTCGGCGGGCGACGAGCCGCGCGAACTGTTGCGTCCGCGCTACGCGGTCGGTACCACGCAGGAGGTGACGCTGCGCACCGACTACCGCATCCAGCAGCAGATCAACGATCAGCCCGCCCGTGATTTCTCGCCCGCCGCGCTGACCATCCCGATGACGGCCTGCGCGGACGAGGACGGCGTCGATCTCACCGTCGGCACCGTCACCACCCCCGACCCGGCCCTGAACAAGGCGTTCACCACCGCCGACGGCTCCCACGCCGGCCTGGAGATGAGTGACCTCGGCGCGATCACCGAGCTGCGTATGGCGCCGTCCCCCGAGACGCCGAACACGGCCCGCGCGGCGCTGGAACAGGCCTTCTATCAGGCCGTGTACCGCTCGATCGCGTTCCCCGACGAGCCGGTCGGCGTGGGCGCGGTGTGGACGGTGCATCAGGAGATCACCGGCGGCGTCACCCTCGACCAGATCACCACGGCCACTCTGACCAGCCGCGACGGCGACCGGCTCAGCATCGATCTGCAGGTGAGCCAGACCCCGACCGACAAGGTCTGGATGCTGCCCAACGACGCGGGCGCCCTCGACATCGACGGTTACGTCATGGAGGGCACCGGCACGATCACCGTCGACCTCGGTCTGCCGCTTCCGGTGTCGGGGGCGATCGAGGTCGGCGGTCAGCAGACCTACCGGGACTCGCGCAGCGAGAGCACCCTCGTGCAGACGCAGTCGACCCGCGTCTCCTGGACCGAATGATGCGTTCGGCCCTGCTGCGCGCGAGCGCGGTCGCCTCGGCGTGCGCCGTGATCGCCGGCTGCGGGTCCGACGGCGAATCCACCGGGTCCTTCCCCTCGGCGGTCACCGCGGCGCCGGGCTCGGGCACCGTCGTCCGCGATTCCGCGCAACTGTCGGCGAGCCTGCTGGCGGCGGGCGATCTGCCCGGAGCGTTCAGCGTCGTGCCACCGCGCACGCCCGCCGACGACACCGCCGTCCCGCCCGCGGCGCCGACCGACCCGCCCGACTGCGCGCGCCTGCTCTCGCCGATCGCCGAACAGTGGCCGGGCTCGTCGGCCGCCGCGTCGGTCCAGTTCGCCGGGCCGAGCTACGCCACCATCGATATCGACTCCGCGAGCTATTCCGATGCCGCCCTGTCCGCCGCCTTCGACGCGCTGCAGGCACAGCCCCGCCGCTGTGTGACCTACTCCGGTGACGACGCGGGCGTACACATCGACTACCGCACCACCGCGCTGACCCAGCCGCCGGCGGGCGACGCGAGTTCGGCCTTCACCCTCACCGCCGGCAGCGAGGGCCTGACGCTCACCTCATCGACGGCCCTGGTCCAGGTCGGCAACACCCTGGTCCAGGTCGTGGTGACCGCGCCGGAAACCGTCGACCCCGGTGTGCTGGCCGACCTGACCGCCGCGCAGGTGCGGAAACTGCGCGGCTGAGCCGTCACCCGCTGACGGGCACCGCGAGCTTGCCGCCGAGATGGGCGATGTAGCCGCGCACCTCGTCGGCCGAGCGATCGGGCAGCCCGAAGACCGTCTCGGTGACGCCGAGTTCGGCCCATTGCGCGAGCTGCGCGGCATCGTGGCGGCCGGCGAGCGCGATCACCCGGGGCGTGCCCTCGCGGCCCTCCTCCCGCCACACCCGGTGCAGCAGGGCGATCTTGTCGCCGAGGTCGCCCTCGGTCGGGGTGGTGATCCAGCCGTCGGCGTGGCGGGCCAGCCAGCCGAAGGACTTCTCGGTGCCGCCGGCGCCGAGCAGGACCGGGATGGTCGGGCTGATCGGCTTCGGCCACGACCAGCTCGGCCCGAAACGCACGAACTCGCCCTCGAATTCGGCTTCCTCCTGCGACCAGATCGTGCGCATCGCGTCGAGGTTCTCGCGCAGCACGGTGCGGCGCTTCTTCGGGTTGACGCCGTGGTGGGCGAGTTCGTCGGTGTTCCAGCCGAATCCGACGCCCAGCTCCACGCGGCCGCCGGAGAGATGATCGAGCGAGGCGATGGTCTTGGCGAGGGTGATCGGATGATGCTCGGCGGGCAGCGCGACCGCCGTCGACAGTGTGATCCGCTCGGTGACCGCTGCCGCGGTGGCCAGCGCGACCCAGGGATCGAGGGTGCGCAGGTAGCGGTCGTCGGGCAGCGACGAGTCGCCGGTCTGCGGATGGGCCGCGGCGCGCACCACCGGGATGTGGGTGTGCTCGGGCACGTAGAACGCGTCGAAGCCGGCGTTCTCGGCCGCCAGCGCGGCGTCGGCGGGCGTGATGCCCCGGTCACTGGTGAACAACACGAGCCCGTACCGCATGTTCCGGCCCTCCGGATCAGACAACAAAACTGAAACAAGTTCTATCAGTCTTTCGGGTCCGCCGGAAGACCACGGACCCGACATCCTTTCCCCGGCAGGGCGAGGGGAATAGGCTCGGAACGGTCCGAGCATCATCCTCGACCCGGAGGTATCCGATGTCTGATGTTTGCCCCTTTCCCGAAGGCTATCCGCGCATCTGCCCCGGCATCTCGTGCGCGGGCGCGGCAGCCGCGATCGACTTCTACACCGCGGTCTTCGGCGCCACCGAACGCATGCGCATGCCCGGTCCCGGCGGGACCGTCGCCCACTGTGAACTGCTCGTCGGCGACTCCGTGCTCATGGTCGGCGACCCGGCACCCGAGATCGGTTTCCCCGATCCGAAGGAGGTCGGCGGTTCGCCGGTCAACCTGATGGTCTACGTGCCCGATGCCGACGCCGCCTTCGCGGCCGCCCTCGAGGCGGGCGCCACCGAGATCAACCCGATGACCGACCAGTTCTACGGCGACCGCAGCGGCGCCTTCGAGGATCCGTGGGGTCACCGCTGGACCGTGGCCACCCACATCGAAGACGTGTCGGAGGAGGAGATGCAGCGGCGCATGGAGGAGATGATGAACGCGGCGGGCTGATCAGGCCGCCACGATCGAATCACCCTCCACCCGTACCGGTTTCGCCGGCAGCGGCTGGGTGGCCGGCCCACCGCTGACGCTGCCGTCGAGCCCGTACCGGCTACCGTGGCACGGGCAGTTGATGGTGCCGTCGGAGACATTCCCGACCGTGCAGCCCGCGTGCGTGCACGTGGACGACAGGCCGACGAAATTGCCCGCGGTCGGCTGGGTGATCACGGTGTCACCGACGATCACCCCGCCACCGACCGGCACGTCGGCCGTCTTCGCGAGCTCCCCCGCACGCCCACCGGCCGGCGCCTGAGCCCCGGCAGCCGCACCCTCGTCCTTGCCCGCACACGCGCTCAACGTCGCGCCGACAGCGAGCATCCCCGCCCCGACGACAACGGTCCTTCGGTCGAACCGGAT
The DNA here is from genome assembly GCF_042720195.1 of Nocardia sp. NPDC058497. Classification (NCBI taxonomy): domain Bacteria; kingdom Bacillati; phylum Actinomycetota; class Actinomycetes; order Mycobacteriales; family Nocardiaceae; genus Nocardia; species Nocardia sp. NPDC058497. The sequence continues at coordinate 5,263 of NZ_JBHXMY010000382.1, forward strand.
CTCATTACTGGTCATCGTGGAACTCCGATCGAGGATGACTCTCGCGCCGACTCTTCTCCGGTTCAACGGAATCCACCCGCTTGCGGTTCGAATTCAGCCGGAGCTGATCGCCGTTTCCCTCCTTATTAAAGGATAGATGTTAACCTTAAATAAGGAGGTGCGAATGGCTGAGCTGCTGCAGTGCCGCTGGGAGAGCTCGCTGGACCGGGGCAGCCTGTCCCGGCGTGACCGGAGCGCGGGGACCTACTACGCCTACGTTCCTGACCCGTTGATGGGCAGGGCCTTCACCCTCGACGGCCCCACCGTCGCGGACATCGCCGACGCCGAGGTCGCCATCGCCCGGCTCGAACGTGATGCCACGGCATTGTCCGACACCGAGGTGCTGTCGAGGTTGCTGCTGCGCGCGGAAGCCGTTGCCTCGTCACGGATCGAAGGGCTCGAAATCGGCGCGCGCCGACAAAAAAGAGACGCGGCGCCCCCCGCCCGCCCCCACAACCACCCCCCGGCAACCCCGCAGGGCGGGGTGGGCTCAAAAGCAACA
>NZ_JBHXMY010000383.1:0-5785 GCF_042720195.1 Nocardia sp. NPDC058497
GTGCTGTTTTGTTGTTTATCACCCCCGGGCCCGCCCCCCCCCCCGGCTAGTGGTCGGGGTCGCCGCGCCCGCGCCCGACATCGCCCGGGTGTCCGCCCCCCCCCCCGGCCCCCCCCGCGCCCCACGACGGGTTCAGGCAGTGCTCGCAGATGCGCGGCAGGTAGAACATGAAGGTCTCTTCGAACTCCAGTTTCACCTTGTCCTCGAGCTTGCCGAGCAAGGGGTCCTTGCCGACCGCTTCGGGACCGGAGCCGAGGTCGTCGTCCCAGTTGGCGCCCCAGGTGACCTTGGTGTCCTCGCCGGTGATCAGCGACTTGGGCCGCGCGACCGGGGTGGTGTCGGTGGGCGGGGAGGCCAGCAGGTTGTCGTAGTCGTAGCTCCACGGCTCGTAGTAGTCGTCGACCGTGGGCAGATCCGGGTTGGCGAAGATGTTCATCAGGCGCTTGAACCGCGAGCCCGACTTCAGCGACAGCTTGCCACGCTTGTTGAGCGTCCAGCCGCCCTTCCACTTCTCCTGATCCTGGTACTGGCGCGGATAACCCTGTCCGGGACGGGTTTCCACATTGTTGAACCAGACGTACTCGGTGCCACCGCGGTTGGTCCACGCCTGCTTGCAGGTGACCGAGCAGGTGTGGCAGCCGATGCACTTGTCCAGGTTCATGACCATGGCGAGCTGAGCCATTACGCGCATGTCAGTACTCCACGTTCTGGTTACGGCGACGGATCGTCGTTACTTCGTCACGCTGGTTTCCGGTGGGCCCGTGGTAGTTCAGGGCGAAGGACTGCTGGGCGTAGCCGCCGATCAGGTGCGACGGCTTGATCAGCACCCGGGTCAGCGCGTTGTGGATACCGCCGCGCTTGCCCTTGGATTCCTTGGTGGTCTGCTCGGTGCCCTCGATGCGCGGCACGTCCACGGCGCGGTCCTGCGCGTGGTACATGAAGACCGTGCCCTCCGGCATGCGGTGCGAGACGATGGCGCGGGCGACGACGATGCCGTTGCGGTTGACCGCCTCGATCCAATCGTTGTCGGCGACACCGATCTTGGCCGCGTCCCGGTCCGACATCCAGATCGTCTGACCGCCGCGCGAGAGCGTCAGCATGTGCAGGTTGTCCTGGTAGGCGGAGTGGATCGACCACTTCGAGTGCGGGGTCAGGTAGCGCACGGTGACGCCGCTGCCGCTCACATTGCCGATGCTCGGCTCGGCGAACAGCGCGGTCATGTCCAGTGGCGGCCGGAAGATCGGCAGCTGCTCGCCGAGTTCGATCATCCAGTCGTGGTCGAGGTAGAAGTGCTGGCGCCCGGTGAGGGTGTGCCACGGCTTGAGCCGCTCGACATTGATGGTGAACGGCGAGTACCGGCGGCCGCCGCTCTCACTGCCCGACCATTCCGGCGAGGTGATCACCGGGACCGGACGGGCCTGGGTGTCGGCGAAGGTGATCTGCTTGCCCTCGGCCTCGGCGGCGAGGTCGGCCAGCTGGGTGCCGGTGCGGCGCTCGAGCTCGTGGAAGCCCTCGACCGCGAGGCGGCCGTTGGTGGTGCCCGACAGCGCCAGGATGGTCTCGGCGGCGAAGGTGTCCTTGGCCAGCGACGGACGCCCGGCCGCGACGCCGGAGACGACGGTGCCGTTCTTGCCCGCGAGGTATTCCACCTCTTTGTCCGGGTAGGTCGTGATGCCCTTGGTGGTCACGCCGAGGGTGTCGACCAGCGGACCCAGCGCCGCGAGCTTCTCCGCGATCTTGGTGTAGTCGCGCTCGATCTCGACGATCTTGGGCATGGTCTTGCCCGGAATCGGCTCGCACTCACCGGCTTTCCAGTCCAGCACCTTGCCGCCGGCCTGCGCCAGCGCGTCGGGCGAGTCGTGCTGCAACGGCACCGCGACAATGTCTTTGCGGGTGCCCAGGTGCTTCTCGGCCAGCCAGGAGAAACCGCGCGCGATCCGGTGGAACGCGTCGAAGTCGGTCTTGGCCTCCCACGGCGGGGAGATGGCGGGGGAGAAGGCGTGCACGAACGGGTGCATGTCGGTGGAGGACAGGTCGTGCTTCTCGTACCAGGTGGCGGCGGGCAGCACGATATCGGCGAACAGGGTGGTGCTGGTCATGCGGAAGTCCAGGGCCAGCAGCAGATCCAGCTTGCCCTCGGCGCCTTCCTCACGCCATTCCAGTTCCTGCGGGCGCACGCCGTTGGCGTCGGTGGTCTGCAGGTTGGAGCCGCAGCCGAGCAGGTGCTTCTGGAAGTACTCGTTGCCCTTGCCGGAGGAACCGAGCAGGTTGGCCCGCCACACCGTGAGCACGCGGGGGAAGTTCTCCGGTGCGTCGGGGTCCTCGCAAGCGAAGCGCAGATCGCCCGACTTGAGCTGGGAGACAACGTGTTCGGCGGGGGTAGCGCCTGCCGCGGCGGCCTCGTCGGCCAAGTCGAGCGGGTTGCGGTTGAACGTCGGGTAGCTCGGCATCCAGCCGAGCCTGCTGGCCAGGGCGATATTGTCCGCGGCGGTGCGGCCCGCGAACTTGCCCTTGCCCAGCGGCGAGGCGAAGGAGTCGGAGGTGAACGGGTCGTAGCGCCACTGGTCGTTGGTCAGGTACCAGAACACGGTGCCCTGCATCTGACGCGGCGGGCGCTGCCAGTCCGCGGCGGAAGCCAGTGTCGCCCAGCCGGTGACGGGACGGCACTTCTCCTGGCCGACGTAGTGGGCCCAGCCGCCGCCGTTCTTGCCCTGGCAGCCGGTGAGCAGCGTCAGGGTGAAGAAGGCGCGGTAGATCTGATCGGAGTGGAACCAGTGGTTGGTGCCCGCGCCCATCAGGATCATCGAGCGGCCGCCGGAACGTTCGGCGTTGTCGGCGAATTCGCGGCCGATGCGCGCGGCCTGCACGGCGGGCACACCGGTGATGCGTTCCTGCCAGGCCGGGGTATAGGGCGAGTCCGCGTCGTCGTAGCCCTTGGCCCACTCGCCGGGCAGGCCGTCGCGACCCAGGCCGTACTGCGCGAGCAGCAGGTCGAAGACGGTCGTGACCCGCTTGCCCGCAACGATTTTCGTCGGGACGCCACGCAGGATCGTCTCGGCGGTGTCGGTGTCGAAGCGCGGCAGGGCGATCGTGGCCGGTGCGTCGGCGGAATGGCCGAGCAGGGTGAGCAGCGGGTCGACGCCCTCGAGGTCGAGGTTCCACTTGCCCGCGCCCTCCTCGCCGAAACGGTGGCCGAGAGAACCGTTGGGCACCACCGGGTTTCCGGCCTGATCCAGCAGCACCGGCTTGTGCTCGACGCCCTCACCCGTCTGTCCGAGATCGGCGGCGGTGAGGAACTTCCCGGGCAGGGCGCTGTCCTGATCCGCCGCCTCGTCGAGACAGATCAGGTACGGCAGGTCGGTGTAGGACTTGATGTAGTCGAGGAACATCGGAGTCTGCTTCTCGAGGAAGAACTCCTTGAGCACGACATGCCCCATGGCCATCGCCAGCGCGGCATCGGTGCCGGGACGCGCGGCCACCCACTCGTCGGCGAACTTGGTGTTGTCGGCGTAGTCGGGGGAGACCACGACTACCTTCTGGCCGCGGTAGCGCGCCTCGGTCATGTAGTGGGCGTCGGGCGTGCGGGTCACCGGGACGTTGGAGCCCCACATGATCAGATAGCCCGCGTCGAACCAGTCGGCCGACTCCGGCACGTCGGTCTGGTCACCGAAGACCTGCGGCGATGCCACCGGCAGGTCGGCGTACCAGTCGTAGAAGGAGAGCATGTAGCCGCCGAGCAGCGACACGAAGCGCGCGCCGGTGGCGTGGCTGACCATCGACATCGCCGGGATCGGCGAGAAGCCGGCCACGCGGTCGGGGCCGTACTGCTTGATCGTGTAGACGTGCGCGGCCGCGGCGATCTCGGCGGCCTCCCACCACTCGGCACGGACGAAACCGCCCTTACCGCGCGCGGTCTTGTAGGCCTTGGCCTTGACCGGGTCCTCGACGATGGACTCCCAGGCCAGCACCGGGTCCTTGAGCTCGGCCTTGGCCTTGCGGTACAGGTCGAGCAGGGTGCCGCGCACGTACGGGTAGCGCACCCGGGCGGGGGAGTAGGTGTACCAGGAGAACGACGCGCCACGGGGGCAGCCGCGCGGTTCGTACTCCGGCTTGTCCGAGCCGACGGACGGGTAGTCGGTCTGCTGGGACTCCCAGGTGATCACGCCGTCCTTGACGTAGATCTTCCAGGAGCACGAACCGGTGCAGTTCACGCCGTGCGTGGAGCGCACCACCTTGTCGTGCGACCAGCGGTCCCGGTAGAACGCGTCGGCATCGCGCCCGCCGACCTTGTAGACCGACCGGCTGTCCGGCGATACCTCACCGCGCTGAAAGTATTTACCCAGGTTCAGCAACGTGTCGCCGATATCGGTGGGCGACGGACCATGAGTGCGCGAATTAACCACGACGCCCCCTTCGAGCTGTGCATTCGGGCTGTTAGATGGCAACTGTAAAGAGGCGCACTGCTGCGGCAAAACGAACTTTTCACATCCTCACTCGGCGCTCGGTGAGCTGTGAGGTCGGCGCAATCTCGTGGTCATGGGCCCGGCGCGCGGCCCGGCTCGCGAATCGGGTCCGACCAGGGTGAACAGGCTCCGAGCAGCCGCGACGGTGTCATCGGGGAGCATGGCGCGGAGTATGCGGTGATGCTTCCGAAACCGTCGCTTCTCGGGCGGTTTACATTTGTTTACACACCGGAGAGGCCCGCTGAACAGGGCGGATGTGACGGCACGCACAGTATGGCGGGCGCGAACATGCCGGAATTCGACGCGGCCGGCGAGCCTGAACGCAGGGCGGTGCCTCCCTGGCGTGCGGGGTTGCCGGTCGGTAACTACCCAATGGTCAACGCGTCAAGATAAAGAAACGGCAACTTTTCCGTTCGGCGATTGGTTCGAGGTTGAAACCTCATCCAGGATGATGCGGTGCAGACAGGGAGGGTTGCGGTGCTACCGAAGACATCGTCCGACGGTCCGGCTGGTCCACCGAGGCCGCCGACGCTCGGCGGGTTGCTGCGGCGCCTGCGCGACGATCGGCGGATTTCCCGGGAAAAGCTGGCCTTCGCGGCCGGTGTCAGCTCGAGTTACATCACCCATCTGGAGAGCGGCGACCGGGACCGGCCGACGCAGGCCGTCGTCGAGGCGCTGGTGCGCTATCTCGACCGCATCGAGCCGGTGACCGACATCGAGCGCAGGCACCTACTCGACCTGGCGGGCTTGTCCGCCGTGGGCAATCCGTCGGTCGAGGATCTACGCGCCGAGATCAACGCCGAGATGCGCCGCACCCTGGCCCTGCAGGAGCCGAACCTGGCGGCCTACGTCGATACGCGCTGGAATGTGCTGGCGGGCAACGAGTCCTACCATCGCGCCTTCCCCGGGCTGGTCGAGGATGTGAACATCCTGCGCTGGTTCTTCGGCAATCCGCTCTCGCGCAAGGTGATGGTGGAGTGGGAGAAGGAATCGTCGCTGACCGTGCACTGGCTGCGCGGTCTGATCGGACAGCAGGGCGGCGGCGACTGGGCCGCGGACCTGCTCGACGAGCTGGCGCAGTACCACGACTTCCGGCGGATCTGGGACGACGGCGACACCGTCTACGGCCGCGAGCACACCGCCATGCGGCTGTGCGATCTGGACACCGGCGAGTACTACACCATCGACGTGCAGCTGTTCCGGCTCGATTCCGTCGCCTACCCGGGCCGCATCCAGTACTACCTGGGCGTGCGCGGCCCGGACGGGTCGCCCCGGGGCCGGTTGAATGCCGGGTACGGGGCCCGCGCCCCGAAGTGGGGGTG